>CAMZOE010000045.1 GCA_947330515.1 uncultured Mycoplasmataceae bacterium | reverse complement strand
CGAATGAATTACAAAATTAGAAAACATCAAACAGCAAAAACAAAACTACAAATAATTATAGGGGATGAAGAAATTAAAAATCAAACTATTACTTATCGTAAGTATGGAGAAACAACTGATACAACAATTAGTTTAGAAGATATTCTTCCTTTATTTGATGATAATAATTAATACAATAAATAATAAAAGCAAAGAAGAAAAATAATGTGAACAATAATAGCTTATATAGTAATTGCGATTTTAGGTTTTGTCGGAATGGTTTTATGGATTTGAAAAATAGTTCTTTACTTTAAATTTTCTTGAGCAAGAAGAGAAAATAAAAATAATTATACAGGAGTAGATGTTGCTGAAAAGATTTTTGATAAATTTCAAGATAAAATAAAAGTAAAAACTTCTTTTTGAAGTATTACATATGTCTACTATCAAAAAAGAAGAAAAACTTTAAGATTAGGAAGAATTGATTCTAGAAGAAAATCTATTTGAACAATGGCAACTTCAGGAAGACAAGCTTATGCAGCTCATATTCTTGAACAAGGAAATAGTAATAATGAAAAACCAAGAGTCGGTAAAACATGAATTAAACTACAAACTTTTTGAGTAAATCAATTTATCGGATTTGGAATGTTTATTCTTTCAATAGCATTATCTATTCTTGCAGCACATTTTATTGTCAATGGAAACATAATATTAGCAACAATATCATTCTTTTTTATCTTTTTATCAACAGCATTTGTTGCTTTAATATATTCTATTGCTTCTTTTAAAACATCAAAAATGTTAATCGAAGATGCAGATTTAATCTTTGGAGGAATCATCCCTAAAGAAGAAATCGATCAAATTAAACAACTTTGAAAAATCAGTTACATCATTGCAATCTTTGATTTAATTGAAAATATTATTTGAATTCTGCTAATTCTATTCAAAATGATTTTCATTATTTATAAAGAGAAACAAATAGAAGATATGTTTTAAAAGATAAACTAAAAAAATACTTTTTTATGCTACATAAATATGTAGCATTTTCTTTTTAATAAAAATAAAATTTCTCCTACAAAGAAAAAATAATCCTTTAATGATGGGAAATATTGAAAAATAAAATTAAATCAAAATAAATTAATATTTATTAATAATTTTATTTAATATATATAAATAAGAATGTAAAAATAAACTATATAAAGAATTAAAATCAAACTAATTATTTTCTTATTATAATGATTAGTTTGTATCTTAAAAAATATTCTTTTTTTAATAATAAAATTAAAAAAGTGTGGTAAAAAT
>CAMZOE010000044.1 GCA_947330515.1 uncultured Mycoplasmataceae bacterium | reverse complement strand
TATCCCATTATAGTATTTATGATTTAATGTTGTAATTAATTTTTTTTCTTTCAATTCTTCACCTAATTTTGTAGATGATTCTCCATTTAAATATCTCATAAGATAATTATATTTAATAATTCAATTTATTTTTATTCGTTTCATATTTTTCCTTTCAAATTAACAAAAAAACACTACTCTTTTTTGTTATGAGTAGTGTCCACTTTTACTATGGCAGTTTAGAATATTTATTTCATAGTATTTTTTTCATTTTCTTCTTTTTTAATTTTTCTTTTTTCTAATATATTTCTAATATAAGGTACCGAAAGGGCTGCAAAAAAATTCCCTATTCCCATAAAAATTGCTGAAAGCGGAATAAATCATCATATTGGATCATTCCCACTATTCAATGAAAAAGAAACAGAAATAATAAAAGAGATTAATAACATTAACGTTGAAAGAGCATTAAAAATTCCTGCTTCTATATATTTTTTATCATTAATTAAAAATAATTTATAGTTAAAAAATATTCCGTTAATAAACTCAAATAAAGCGTATCCAATTAATATTAAAACAATCATCCATACTTTTAACATTATTTTTTACCCTCATTTTCTTTTATTTTTTTGGTGGTTTTCTTTTGATGGAATAAATCAACTCTCCCCATTATTGCATTGGAAAGAAATGAACCAATCATTAAAGCAATTACTAAAATTAAAGCAACTATTCAACTCCCTAGATGTAATGTAATAAAAGGAATAAAGGCATAAAGAGAAAAATTAATAAATAAACCAGAACCGGAAACAATTGCTCCTAAATAATATTTATCGTTATTTACAAGAAATATTTTATAGTTAAATAAGAATGAAGCAAAAGTGTATAAAAAAATGTAAGCAAAAAATCCTAAAATTAATAAAAAAATATGCATTATCAGTTTTCTATCCCTTCTTCTATTTTTTCTTTAATCATTTTTTTTTCTTGTTTTTCTTTTATTTTAGCTTCAAAAGGTTTTAAAACTATCATTGCTAAAATATTTCCAAGTGCCATCATAAATGCAGCTGCAATAATAAATCATCACATACTTGAAGTATCTCCTCCACTTCCTCCATCACCGATTAAGGCAACGAATGAAGCAAAAGAAGTTAAAAAAGTAAAAATAACAGTAGAAAATGCTCCTAAACTAGCTGCTTTTACATATTTTTTTGCTTGAATCATCTTTATTTTATAATTAAAACTAAAAGCAGCCATAAATTCGAATAAAGCATACATTAATAAAAAGGTAATTATTAACCAAGTTTCCATTTTTTCTCCTATCTGATTGGTTACTCTTTAAAGATATTATTATACTATTTTAAGTTAATATCTTTCTTTTTTATTTTTCTTTTATCTTCATTGTAAATATTATCTTTTTTTCCTTTTAGACATATATATTATAATTTTCATAGTAATATTAAAAAAGGAGTTTTTTATGTCAAAGATAAAAAAACATACTAATAAGAATAATGGAGAGATTTATAATTTTGAAGATATAAATGTTTTAGAATATTCTGAATTTAGAAGATTAGAAAAAACATTTAATAAAACAAGAATTTCTGGTGGGTTTGGAACAAAACTAGGTTCACTAATATTTATGATTGTTTTATTACCTTTATTATTAGTTTCGCTTTTATTTTTAACATTAAGTGTCAAAACATCTATTGATGCTTTTACAGGAAAAACATCATCATTGATGAATGATTGAGTTATTAATTCATTTAATGATATCATGTTGGTTTTAGATAATCAATGAAAGATCGGTAGTCTTGTTATTTCTACAACATTCAATGCAAAAGCAATATCTATGATTGTTTTAGTAACAACGTTATTTATTTTTCTTTTATTTTTATATTTATTTTCGAAAAATTTTTCTTTATTTATTGGAAAGTTAAATAAACGTACTAAATTAGAAATATTAAATATTATTGTCATTTTTCCTGCAATCATTCTATTTGTAGCATTATTAATTTCTGTTAGTTCAGGAATCGGTTCAGATACAAATGAAATTTTTAAAAAAACTATTAAAGAAGACAATTTAATGTATTCTTATTTAGTAATTTTACTAGTATTTATGTTTGGTACTTTACCAAGTATTTTTAGTAAATATGATTTAAAAATTGCAGTTAAAATTCAAACAAATTAAAAAGGAAAAAATTATGAAATCAAAAACACAAACACAAATTTCAAAAGAAGAAAGAATTGAAGAGTTTTTAAAAACTTTCACAGGAGAATTAGCTCAAAGTATCAATGATGATATTTTAAATTTTTATAAAGAATCAGCATTAATTATGAGAGGTCCTTTAATAAAAGAACCAATAATTCAAATTAATGTTTCAAAAGATGGTACAAAATTAATTGCCATATTAAAAGAAAAAACAGATGAAAATCTTGAAAGAACATATGTTGAAATTGATTTATTATCTGATCTTTATCCAAAAGGAACAACAACTAAAAAAATCTTAAGCAAATATAAAAAAGAACTTAAAAAAATAAATGATTAATTAGTTAAATTTTAAAAATTTTCTTAAAAGGTTAAAAGGTTTTTTTTAAAAATGAAAAGTATTATAGATTTATGAAAACTTCAGTTTTCAACTGTTTTTTCTAATAAAACATTTTATTTTGTTTTATTTTTTCCAATAATTTCTTTATTTACGTTATTGGCTTTTGTTCCAATTAATTTATTAGTTTTTGTAGTATTGTCTTTAAATGTAAATATTTTAGGGTACTTTATTTATGGGATATATTTTTTTTCAATTGACAATACAGTTTTGGATAAAGAATTAATTCTTTCTCAATCATCAAGATTTATGAAAGATTTAACTTTAATTACTTTTTCATTTATTGTTAGTTTTATTGGAACAATGTTTCTCTTATTTTTAGTTTTTATCGTTCAACTAATGGGGGTTAATGGTTTTTTAGGTTATAAAACAATTGTTTTATTTAAAATAAAATGAAAATATGTTTGATATAAAACTCTGACTGTTTATATTTTAGTCGGAACATTTTTATCTATTGCAGTTTCATATTTTATTACATCAATAACAACTAAAGAAGGATTTTTTTTCATTGGTTTGATTTTTTTATTTTTTATGTTATTTTCTAGTGGTGCTTTTGTGCAACCACAAAATTTTTCTCATAATGAAAAAGGAGAAGTAATTATTGTTCCTAATGAATTTTTTTCAAATGAAGGTTTTTTTAAATATATTCATTTACTAATGCCACAATATTATTTAAATCATTTTGGTGCATTAGCTTTTAGAATATCTTCATTTGATATTAAAAATTTAGAAACAGGATTAATTCAAAACTTAATAGTTGATGTTAATTTTTATGTACCATTTGTTTCAACTTTTATTTTTATTTTACTCGGTAATTTTTTATTTTTAATAAAAAATTAATTAGAAGGAAAAAAAATGTATTCAATTTTTAAATTACAATTAAAACATTTTTTGAAATCTCAAACTTTAATTTTTTTGATTTTTCTTTTTATATATAATGTTTTCTTACAACAACAAGCACCATTTATACAAAAATTTACTATTTCTAATGTAATATCAATTAATATTATTGTTATTTCATTTTTCCAATTTGGGGGTGATTTTCAAAGTTTTAAAAATACTAATATGTTTAAAAACTTAGAAGCGTCTAGTATTGATCATGATACTTTTCGTTTTGTGATGATTGCTTTTAGTACATTTTTAAGCTTAGTCTTTTCTCTAAGTTCTATTTTAGTTTATAAAATGATCTCTACGAATGCGACGGCTTCACCATTACTTTTATTAGATTGAGATTATTTTTGATGAGGATGATTTATATATTATGTTATTTTATATTCTTTTCTTAATATAGCAATCGCTTATTTTGTTATAAAGGTTTTAAAAAATCCACTTTATATAAATTCAGTTTTTGTACTTTTAATGTTTATAGTTCTTTTTTGAGGAGGAACTGCATCATCTGAATTTACTTTAGCTGCAGATGGAACGATTTTATCAAAAAATAAAACTTTATATAATCAATTGCATTATTTTTTACCGCAATGATATATGAATCAATTTATTTATTATTCTTATAATGGATCAGAAATTATTAATAGTGTTTTACAACCACAACGTTTATCTGGATATTTTTATGCAAATAAAAATATTAATGTAGATAGAATTTTATTTGTTGTTGGTCCATATATTTGATTAATTTTATTATTTAGTATTCCACAATACAATAAAAACTTATTTTAAATTAATATTAATTTTCAAACAAAGAACATTATTAAAATGTTCTTTGTTTTAAATATAAGATAATAAAACTATAAAGAAAGAGAAAAATGAAAACTATTGAAACCATAAACAATCCATATATAAAAAAATTATTGGAATTAAAAAAAAGAAAAAATATTTATAGAAGAGAAGAATTTCTTATTGAAGGAAGAAATAATATTGAAGCAGCAATTAAACATCATTCTTTAATTGCTTTATTAGTAACAGAAGAAATCTTTTTTCCAGAATTTGAAAATAGAATTTTAGTTCCACAAATGGTAATTGATAAATTAAAACAAACAACTACTAATTATCAAATGATTGGAATTTCAAAATTTCCTCCAACATTTGAAGTTGATGGATTTAATAAAGAATGAAAAAACATTTTAGTTTTAGATAAAATTAATAATCCTGGAAATTTAGGAAGTGCAATTAGAAGTGCAGTTGCTTTTGATATGGATGCTGTTATCATTTTGAATGATTCAGTTGATGTTTTCAATCAAAAAAATATTTTTGCAACACAAGGGGCATTATTTTCAATTCCGATTATAAAAGTCACAGATTGAGAAAGTTATAAAAATAAGCTAACACATTATTCGTTCTCATTATTTTTATTAAACAATTCTTCTAATTCATTAACAAAAACTAAATTTAATAGTGAATTTAATGCTTTGGTTTTTGGTAATGAAGCAAAAGGAATTTCTAAACAAAATTATTTTGGTTTAAAAACTAATTCAGTATATATTAACATTAATAGTAAAATTGAATCGCTTAACATTTCAAATGCTGCAGCAATAGGAATGTTTTATTTCAATTGAGAAAAAAACAATAAAAATTAGAAAGAGAGAGTATAAAATGATAATAGCATCAGAACAAGTAGGAAAAGGACATCCAGATAAAATAGCAGATCAAATTTCTGATACGGTTTTACAAATTATTCTAGAATTAGATAATAATTCAAGAGTCGCATGTGAAACTTTAATTACTAATGGGGAGATTTTTATTAGAGGAGAGATAAATTTAAATGAAAAAATTTCATTATCATTTATTAACAAAATAATTTTAGAAAGAATATCAGAACTAATTAGTTCATTTAATTATCAACCTGATGATTTTAAGATTAATATTAATTTAGTTAAGCAATCATTAGAAATTTCTCAAGCAGTTGATAAAGAAGAAGAAATTTTTGCTGGTGATCAAGGAATAATTTTTGGTTATGCCACTAACGAAACAAAATATTATTTACCATTACCATACGTCCTTGCTACTAAAATTTTAAAAAATTTAGATGATTCAGAGATGTTTGCCCCAAATTATGATGCAAAGTCACAAGTATCATTTAACTATGAAACGAATAAAGTAAATAACTTTTTAGTTTCAATTCAACATAAAGCTGAAACAAAACTTGAAGATTTGAGAAAATTTGTTGTTAATGAGGTTAAATCACTTGCAAAAGAATTTTCATTGAATGAAGATTTTGAAATTTTAGTAAATCCTTCAGGTAGTTTTATTGTTGGTGGACCAAAATCAGATGTTGGCCTTACAGGAAGAAAAATAATCGCTGATACTTATGGAGGTTTCGCGAAACATGGTGGAGGTGCATTTAGTGGTAAAGATTTTACCAAAGTAGATCGCTCCGCTGCTTACATTTTAAGATACGTTGCTAAAAATATTGTTCATTACAATCTTGCAGATAAAATCGAAATTCAATTATCATATGCAATTGGGGTAAAAAATCCAATTTCAATTAATATTGACACTTTTGGAACAAACAAAATTCCTGAAGAAAAAATTATTGAATTTATCAATAATAATTTTGATTTGACTCCAAGCGGAATAAACCAAGAATTGAAATTAAATGATACAAATGAAGTAAATTATCCTGATACAGCAAAATATGGTCATTTTTTATGTTTTGAATCAAAAGTTTTTCCTTGAGAAAAAATTAGAGAAAAAAATACTTTAAAATTTTAAAATATTTTTTTAGATTTTAATTTTTAAAAATAGAGTATAATTTAATTGGACATTGTTTTATGGAGAAATCCATAAAACAATTTAATACTAACTATTTACATAAACTCATTATAAAAAATAAAAGATTATATAATATACATTATTTAATATAAACATAGAACGAAGGAAACATGTCTGATTTAGAAAAAATTTTACAGATTTCTAGTATTCAAACTTTACTAGTAGTTATTTATTTAGTTTTTGCTTTTATTATTTTTATAGTTTTATCGGCAAAAAAAATTAATAATAATATTATTTTAGCAATTTCATTTATTGCTTCATTTATTTTTGGTTTTATTGGAATTTATATTACTTTTAATTCAACTCAATTAGATGAAATTCATATTTGATTGAATTTAATTCCAAGCATTTTTATTTATTTTACTTTATTTTTTCTTCCTGTTTTAATTGGAGTAAAAATAACAACACTTTTAATTATGAAAGATTATAGAAAAAAACTTAATTTTCAACTCTTCAAAAATTTATTTTTTGTTTTTCTTGTAATTTTGTTAACTATTCCAATATGAAAGTTAGTTAGCTTTTCTGGTATAGAGCAGCCAAAAGATAATTTATTGGAGCGCCCAGTCGGATTGCTTACATGACTATTTGGTGCGAATCAACATAGTTGATATTATTCTTTTTTATTTTTAAGTGTTATTGTAACAATTGGATTTATTGGTGGGATAATGATTAATACATTAATAAAATATCGGGAAAAATCTTATTCTACTACAATTAATTCTTTATTAGGATTAAGATTTCTCTTAGAAAAATTAATCGCTAATGTTATGAAACTTTTTCCAATGCTAGTAATATCTCTTTTTCCAATGATTTTTTTTCAAATTTTTCAAAAAAATTCGTGATCTAACTTAAGTGCAATTTTTCTTTTTTTAGGAACTTTTCTTTTATTGAATAAAGTGCTTTATTTCTTCTTGATGAGAATCAATAAAAATAATATTGAAAGAAAAAAGGATATTAAATTAATTTTAAATACTGTTTTTTTTCCAGTAGTCGCTAGTAACATTGTTTACTTTAATTTAGGTAATGAAATTAATTTAATATCTTTCTTTCTTTTAGGTTTAATTTTTTTAATTAGTTCTTTAAGTTATTTAACATTTTATTTTGAACAAAATTTAGATGAAGATTATATTGATAATAGTTTAGAATTTTCATCTTTCACTGTTCTTGGAGCGTTTAATTTGATTAATGTTGTTTTCCTTTTTCAATTATTATTTATTCCTTTAGAAATTATTTTTAATTTTCTTTGAGAAAAGATTTATTTTTTATCAAATTTTTATTTTTGAAAAAAAGATAAGGAGTTAATTTAATGAAAAAAGTTTTAATCTATTTAAAAGCAGAATTCAAAGAATTTTTCAATTTTAAAGAACCTAAAATGATGACAGTTAAAATTTTTACTATCTTTATTGTAGTATTACTTTCTATTCTTACTATTGTTCTTATTAGTGTTCCTGGTATAGAAGATAACAAAGTTTTACAATTCATTGCAATTTCTCATTGAGAAACTGCTGTTATTATTTGATTTATTTTATTTTCTGCAATTATTTTATTTTATTATCAACATAAAGGTGATGAACATCTTATGTCAAAATCATTTAAATTAGTCTTACTTGGTGGGCTTATATTTGGGTTAATGACAGGTTTCTTAAGACCATCTGAAGAGGAAATTGCTTTAGGTCATAGTTGACTTCAAGAATCAACAATGTGATTATATTTAGTTTCAATTGTTTTTATGTTCTTGATGTTATTTATTGTCCCATTTTTAATCTTTTTTACAATTATTAGAACTTTAATTTCTTCAAGAGAAAACAAAATTAAACCATCAACTATGATAAAAGCTTTCTTCTCTATTTGACTTCTTCCTTTTATTGCTATTACTGTTGCAATTTTATTGTATCCGTTGATTAGAATGATACCACCATTTCCAAATCCAACCCCACAACCTTTCGATGGTACAATTACAACAGTTCCTGGAATTATTTATTCTGCAATTCCGATAACTATTGGTATTTTTTTCGGTTCAGGAAAAATTTTAGCAGTTGTAATTTTATCTATTTTTGTTGGAACAACCTTTTCAATTTTAATTAAAACCAAACCGGAAAGATCTGAAGAACTAGTAAATCTTGTTGTTATTCCTCAAAAAATTATTAGTAAAATGATATATCATGTTTCTTTATTGGTTCCACTTTTAATTGCTACAAGAATTCCAGTACTTTTTGATGTTAAAACAATGGTAGAAACTTTTAAAGGAATTTCAATCTTTTTTGCTGTTTTCTTAATTGGTTGATTTATTGTATTAACAATTGAAATCTTAATTACTGCAGTTTTAATGCGTAATCGCGATTGAAAACATTTCTTTAAATTTATTAAAAGATACTTTGGAATTACTTTTATTAAACATGCAGCTGCAGTTCATATGGAAGACACTATTAGAGAATCAGAAGAACTAGGAGTTAGTAAAGATGTAGCAGAACTCACCTCAAGTATGTCTACTTCCATGGGACAATCAACTTGTGGGGGATTTTATCCAGCAATGATTGCATTAACCACTTTATCAATGATGATTCAAACTGACGCGCCAGGACTTCCTAAGGTATTTACTGTTGGATGAATAGTTTCCTTCATTATTACTATTTATGTTGTTATTATGACTACTAACCTTGGAATGACAGGAGTTCCAGGCGCAGATACAGGAGTTATTCTTTCTGTGCTTGCTGGAGTTGGTTTACCATCAACATACTTTTCCGTTGTTTTTAGTGTAGATGCTATTATTAATCATATTCGTGGGATTGGGAATGCTTTTGGATTTATTGCTGCTAATAATATTGCAGAACGAGTTATTCATTCTAAACGGTCAAACGAAAAAACAAAAGGAAAAATTTTTGATGAAGAAAAAGATATTAAACAAGCATTTGATTTTGCTTCTGATTTAATAGAAAAAGAGAAATTTCAACAACATCAAAAAAATGCTGTTCACCATAAAACTCATGAAGAGTTTCATCAAAAAGAATTAGAAAAAAATAATTTTAAAGAATGAAAAAATAAAAAAAAGAAATAATTTTTTTTAAAAATTCATTAACTTTTATTTCTATTTTAGATTAAAATTTTATTATGGACAAATCACAAATAAATTTGATTTTAATTCATGGATTAAAAAAACATAATGAAAATGTTTTTGGAGAATTTGAAAAATTTCTTCAAGAAAATGAAGCAATTAAAAAGTTTAATATTATTAATTTTTATTATTATGATAATTTAGATAAAAATACAATTAACCATAAATTATTTAAAGAAGAAATTAATAAAATATTAAAAGAGCATAGTGATAAAGAAACTTATGTTTTAAGTTATTCGATGGGATCAACCGCTGCATTAACTTTAACATCTAATTTTCCAAATATTACTAAAATTTATGCTTTAGTTCCAGTATTTAAAATTACTCAAGGATTGTGGATTAAAAAAATTTTTACAAACCTTAAAAAAGCAAAGAAATTAAAAAAAAAATTAGGAAAAGAACGTTATTTAAGATTAAAAGCATTGAAAGAAAAAGGTGGGAGTGAGAAATATCCAATAAGGTTAATTACTCAAATAGATCTTTTTCGAAAAAAAAATAAAAAAGAAGTTAAAAACTTAAAAAACAAAAAAATTAAAATCATCTTTTCTACAAATGATGAAATTAATAATTTAAAAGAAACAATTAAGTATATAAATCAAAAAATAAATTATAATGATAACGATATCGAGGTTAATTTTACTAAAAAAACTCATTTTTCTCTTTTGAGTAAAGATGAAAAAAGATATTTCGATATAATTAAGTTTTTCGAAGTGAATTAAATAAAATACTTCGAAATATAAATAAATAATTTAAATTTTAAAAAAGGAAAAAAAATGAAAATAGCAGAAATAATTACAGAAGCAAAATTAGAAGAATATATAGAAGCAGCAAAAAAAGATAATCAAAAATTAGTGATTGATTTTTTCGCAACATGATGTGGACCTTGTCAAATGTACATTCCAATTTTTGATAAAGTATCAAATCAATTAGAAAATGTAAAAATGGTAAAAATAGACATTGACACAATTACAGAACCAACAGCAATTAAATATGGGGTATCAGCAGTTCCAACAACAGTCATGATTGAAAATGGAGAAGTGATTGGAACAAAACAAGGATTCATCGTTGAAGCAGAATTAATTAAATTTATTGAAAATAACTAATTATTTTGATGGAGAATTAAGTTTTATGGATTATAAAAAAATAATTAAAGAAAAAATTGTTGAGTTAAAGGAAAGTATTGAGGAGATTAATACTTTAGAAGAACTTAAACAATTAAGATCAAAATACAATAAGGATGAGTTTACTTTATCTTTACGAAAAACTTTAAAAGAAACCACAGATTTAACAGTAAAGAAAAGTATAGGACAATTAAATAATGAGTATTCAAAATTAATTAATACTATTCTTTTTGATAAACAACAAGATATAGAAAATTCTCATTTTCTTGTTGAAAAAGAAAATCTTCTTTTAAAAGATGTAAAACATAATATCAATAGTTTAAAAACTAATAATGGTATTTTACACCCATTAACAAAAATGACTAATGAGTTTAAAAGTTTTTTTAAACAATATAATTATGAATTTGTTTATGGTAAAGAAGTGGAAACAGAAGTATTTAATTTTGATATTTTAAATATTCATTCAGATCATCCTTCTAGAACTATGCATGATTCTTTGTATTTCACTAATAATAAAATGTTAAGAACTCATTGTACTAATGTTACAGCGAGAAAACTTCATGATTCAAAAAAAGATAACAATTTTTTTTATTCTATTGGAAGCGTTTTTAGAAATGATGATAATGATGCGACACATTCATTTCAATTTAATCAAATTGATTTGTTTGCAACAGGATTAAATACAATTAATATTTCTCATTTAGTAAAAATTATTAATGAGTTATTATTTTTTATATTTGGTAAAAATACTAAAACTAGATATAGAATTTCTCATTTTCCTTTTACTGAACCGTCTTTTGAAGTTGATGTTATGTTTGAATCTACTCAAAAATGAATTGAAGTATTGGGAAGTGGAATGATTCATAATAATGTTTTAAAAAATACTAATAAAAATCCTAAAAAAATTAGAGGATACGCTGCTGGTATTGGTCTTGAAAGAATGGCAATGCTTAAATGAAATATTAAGGATATTCGTAATTTTTATTTAAATGATGTAGAGTTTTTAGAAAGTGTTGGTAAATAAAAATGAAAATTCTTACAAGTATAATTGATAAGTTTTTTGAAGAAAAATTAACCAAAGATGAATATGAAGATATTTTTTTACAATTAGGTTATGAAGTTGAAAGCATTACTCCAATAAGAAATGCTAAGGATATAGTTATTGCTAGAACATTGAGTTGTGAAAAACATCCAAATGCAGATAATCTTTCTCTTTTAAAAGTTGATTACAATGGTGAAGAGTTGGATGTTGTTTGTGGTGGAAACAATGTTAAAGAAGATCAAACAATTATTTATGCTCCAGTTGGATCTACTGTTGGTGGTCATGTTTTAGAACCAAAAGAATTAAGAGGAATAGTATCGCATGGGATGATTTTATCATTAAGTGAAATTGCTAATATTTCTAAAGAATTAATTCCTGAAGAAGAACGTGGAAATATTTTAGAAATTACTAATAGAACATTAGAAAATTACTCTATTGAAGAATTTTATGAGGAAAATTTTTTAGATGGTTGAGTATTTGATTTAGATATTCTTAATGATCGAGCATATGCTAATAGTCATACAATGATTGCTAAAGAGATTGCTGCTTTTAAAAACTTTGAATTTTCAATTTTTTTACCTTCAGCAACAAAATCATCTTTAGCTTCAAATGTAAGTGTTAATAATTTTAGTTATGATGAAAACGTTACTAGTTTACAAAATGTAATGATTAATTTTAATAAAAATGCTTCTTCACCATTATCAATTAAAATTCCTTTATATTTTTCTAAAATTAAAATAACTAATAAAATTGAAGATATTTTAAATTTTATGTTAATTGTTAATGGTGTAAGTGTTTATTTAAGTGACAATTTAAATAAAATTGCTCTTGTTAATAAAAAATTAATTCTTGATGAACAAATAGTTGATATTTATACATCCTCTAATATTTTAACTACAGATGATTTAGATAAAGTTGAAGATAAAGAATTTTCTTTAACTGCTTTTTCTACTAATGTAAAAGAAAATCCATTAGTTGTAAAAAATATTAATCCAACTCATGGACTATTACATACTAAAGGTAGCAATGCTCATTTAGTAAATATTACTTTAAATCAAGTAATTAAATTATTAACTAAGTATGGTTACATTGATTACTATTCTCAAGTTAATTCATACATTAAAAATGATGTTACAAAATTATTAATTTCAATTAAAAAAATCAAAGAAATTATTGGTTTTGAATTTGATTTATCAAGAGTATTAAAAGTTTTAGTAAATCTTAATTTTGAAATTGAAGCTTCAGGAGAAGATAAACTTTTAGTAATAGTACCTTCATATCGAAATGATATTATCTCTACTCAAGATTTTGTTGAAGAAATCGTAAGAGTAATTGGAACAGAAGCACTTATTCCAAGTAATGAAGTTCCTAGATCTTTAGAAGAACCTTTAGAAGATGAAAGAGTTAAAGCGATTGAATTTTTTAATGATTATCTAACTCAATTTAATTTTCATGAAGCAAGAACATATTACTTGGTAGATGAAAATAATTTTAATGAATATAATATTTTTGATATTCAAGATGGGTTAAAGTTAAAAGAAGAATTTTCTTTTAAAAACAATTTTTATCGTAATTCAATCATGTCATCATTAATTGATACTTATGTCTTTAATTATCGTAAAAATGAAAAAGAACAACGTTCGTTTGCTTTTTTTGAAAGTGCAAATATTTTTTCAGAAGTTTATGAAGGATTACATGGTGGAGTTATTATCGATGATTTATTTAGTAAAGAATTATCTCCTACATTAGTATTAAAAGAATTTTTAAGAGATTTTGTAGAACATTATCATTTATCTTTTGATAAGCTTCAATTTCTTAGTTTTTCTAAAAGCAATATTTTTAATAAATATAATGCAGTTAAAGTTTTTTATGAAGGTAATCAAGTGGCAGTTATTGGTGAAGTTCATCCAAGAATTTTAAGGCTTAAAAAACTAATCCGTTTAGATAAAATGAAACGAAACTTATTTTACATGGAAATAAATTTTTCTGAATTAATAAAACATAATGGATAATACACAAAATAAACCTAAAATTACTGCTCATTATTTTCTCGAAAATAAGAGCATTATTTTTAATATTATAAGAATTGCTTTTCCTACATTTATTTTGATGTTTTTATTAGTGATGAACTCTGTTATTGATTCCATCATGGTTGTTAATTTTACAAGTGATTATTATGGATCAACTTATAGTAGTTTTTCTATTGGTTCAAGTTTACTTTCGTTAATTGCACCATATAATTCTATCTTTTCTTCATTTCTTTATATTATTGTTATTGGAACTTCAATTTTATATAGTGATTATTTAGGTTCAAAGAAAGATAAACCGACTATTCAAAATTTATTAAAGCAAAGTTTTATTGGAACTATGCTTTTATCATTATTTTTATTATTTTTAATGATGTTATTAGCTCCGCTTTATTCTAATTATGTTCTTTCAAAATCACCAATTTTTTCTGCAAATAAAAGATTTTATCAAAGAGAAATGATTGATTTTATTATCCTTACAGGATTAAATTATTTAGTTGTTTCAATTAATCAAAATTTTTTAAGAATTATTCGTATTGAAGGGCATTTATTACAAGCAACATTAATTTCAATGAGTGTTATTATTTTTAACCCATTATTGGATTTTCTTTTTCTTTTTGTTTTTAATACAGGAATTGCTGGTGCCGCTGCTGCAACAATGTTTTCATCATTCTTTTCTTTTTTAATTTTTTTAGCATATACAAAAAAATTAATTAAGCAAGATAAAACTTATATTACTTTTGCATTTGATAAAATTAAATTTAATAAAACTATAATTTTAATTATGGTTTTTGGATCAGCATCTATTTTTAGAAGAATTCTTGGAGCTATTGATCAAGTATTTTTAACATTAACTACAATAAGTTTAAAAACAATTGGTTCTCATGATCAAGAATTATGGTCATCGTTTTTAAATGCTGCAATTAAAACTAACGCTCTCTTTGTAACCTCGGGATTAGCAATTTCACAATCGAGTTCACAAATGATAAGTTATTATAATTCACAAGAAGAACATACCAAAGTAAGAAAAACTATGGTTACTTCATTTTTCCTTATTGTGGTAATTCAATTAGTATTGTTTTTCTTTTCTGCTTTATTTGCAGTTGATTTTTTATCATTTTTTGGTATTAAATCAATCAAAGAAGATGCACAATTAAAACACATTCTCTTCCTTTCATACCTGTTTTTATCAATTGGTTTTTTATTGGAGAGTTTTGTTTTAATTCCAAATGCCTATTTCAATTCAACTAAGCAACCTAAAAAATCTTTTTTATTAGTTTCTTTAACTAGAGGGGTTTCTTACATCAGTGTTATTAGTATTTTTTATTTACTTTTTAGAAATTCCACTGAACACCAATATTTATTTTTTCTTTTTTATGTTGTTAATGGTATTATTACTTTTTCCATTGTAGTTCCATATACTTTTTATTATGTCTTTAAAAAAGAAAGAACCTGAAAAAGAAAAATGTTATATAATGGTACAATTAAATAGCATAAAAGTATATAATTAAAAAGAACGTAATTTTAGAAAGATTTCGACTAAGATAACGAAAAATAAATAAATTTAAAAGCAAAGGAGTTTTAACATGCCAATCCCATTTAGAAGAACGTCAAAAACAAGAAAAGCTAAACGTAGAACGCATCAAAATCTTAATGCACCTTCATACCAAATTTGTTCAAATTGTGGTTCAAATGTAAAAAACCATTCAATTTGTAAAGAATGTGGTTTCTACAAAGGTAAACAAGTAATCAAAATTGATGAAGATTAAAATAGACTTTAGAGAAAAGAAAATATATTTATTTTATAAATTTTATTTACCTTCAATTACCGTTGAACAATTACAGTATGAAGCTGTTCATGATAAATATTTAAATTTTACTAATGAACAAGTTAAAAAGGTAGAAAAAATAATTGAATTAATCAAAGAAATAGAAGAAAAAATTCAGCCTTTGTTAAATGATTGAAATTGAACAGAGTTAAAAACTCTAGAAAAAGCAATTTTGGTTAATTCATTTTATGAAATTTTTTATTTAAAAAAAAGTAAAAAAATTATTATTAATGAATATATAAACCTTTCTAAAAGATACGGTACAACAGATTCATCATATAAAATTATTAATGGAATTTTAGATTCAATTAATATATAAAAAACATTAAAAAGAAAAACAAATTTGTTTTTCTTTTTTTTGTTTATAATTATTTTGGGGATAAGGTGGGTCAAAGTGGTATGATAATCGGAAACTATCAATATACAATAGATGAAAAAGGTAGAGTTAAACTTCCAAATGATTTTAAAAATAGTTTAGAATCTAAAATGGTTATAACTCTTGGAATTGATAACACATTAGAAATTAGATCTAAAACAATCTTTGATGCTTGGTTAAATGAACTTCTTTCAAAAGGAAGTTTTTCAAAACAATTAAGAATTATTCAACGTTCAATTTTAGGTAATTCTTTTGAAATTGAATTTGACAACCAAGGACGTATTAAAATCCCTAAAGTTCATTTAGCAATTATTGATTCAAAACAAATTCAAATTATTGGAGTAGGCAATAAAGTAGAATTAATGTCAATTCAAAGATGAGATGAGTTTATGAAAGAAACTGGTAATGATGTTATTGATGAATTACTATTAGAAAATTATAACAATGGAAAAAATTAATCACTATTCAGTTTTATTATCTGAAACAATTAAAAGTTTAAGAATTAAATCAGATGGAACTTATATAGATATGACTTTAGGACTTGGTGGCCACACAAAAGCAATTGCAAAAATGTTAACAACGGGAAAAGTCATTGCCATTGATCAAGATATTAATGCGATTAGAAAAGCAAAAGAAACTTTAGAAGAATATAGTGATAAAATTATTTTTGTTAAAAGTAATTTTAGAAATATTGATATCGTTTTAAAAGAATTAGGAATTTCAAAAGTTGATGGTATTCTTTATGATTTAGGAACATCCTATTATCAACTAACTTCAAAAGAACGAGGTTTTAGTTTTAAAGGTACAAAATTAGATATGAGGATGGACCTTGATTCTACTTTTAATGCTTTAAACGTTTTGAATGAATATTCAGAAAGTGATTTAAAAAGAATTTTTTTCGATTATGGAGATGTAAAATTTGCCAAAGATTTAGCAAAAGAGATTATTTTGTTTCGAAGTACTACTCCATTTGAAAATGTATTACAATTAAATACAATTATTAGTAATTTTAATACATATAATCGTAAAACAAACTTTAATAACATTTATCAGGCAATAAGGATTGAAGTTAATGATGAAATTGGTGCTTTGAGAGAATCTTTGGAAAAAGCATTAAGTTTTTTAAAAATTAATGGTGTAATTTCAGTTATTTCATTTCATTCCTATGAAGATAAAACAGTTAAAGATATTTTTAATAAATATAAAAATCTTTCCAAAGAAACACCTTTTGAGATTAAAAAATATTTTAGAACACAAAAAGTTATTTATCCTTCTCTTGAAGAAGTTAATCAAAACAACCCTTCAAGGTCAGCAAAACTAAGAAATATCATTAAGATTAACGAATAAAATACTAGTTTTAGATATTGAAAAAAAGATTTAGCTAAGATATTTTAATTGGTAATAATTAATCAGGTAATAATTAATCAATTACTAAAATTTTTATTTTTTATGATTATTTATGATTAATTGATTTAAAATTTAAATTATCATTAGAAAAAATTAATTTTGAAATGATAAAGTATTGGTCTTTTATTAAGAAGATAATTTTTTAAAATTTATTAAAGAAATTTTTAACATAAATTTTTTAAAAGAAATTAAAAAAAATAAAAAAA
>CAMZOE010000043.1 GCA_947330515.1 uncultured Mycoplasmataceae bacterium | reverse complement strand
TGTTAGTAAGGATAGAGTAGAAGGTACACCTGATTCCATTCCGAACTCAGAAGTTAAGTTCTATTTCGCCGAAGGTACTTTTTTATAAGGAAGAATAGGTTATTGCTAACTTTTAAAACATTCATTAGAATGTTTTTTTTTTGTTAAAAATTAAAAAACATAACATATAATAAAGATATTAAAGAAAAATTAAGGATGGAAAATGAAAGAATTAATTATATGGTCGGCTATATTATTTGGGTTAGGAATTATTTTTTTAATTTTTGCGCTTTCTTTATCAAATATTTTTTATTCAGAATCGAAAAAACGATTTCTAAGACGTGTATTTAATCAAAATAATCATAGTATTTTGATCGGGGGGAAAAATGGTAATGGTAAAAAAACATTAGTTTTTTTTATTTTAGAAGAATATTCTAAACACTGAAATCATTTTGCCACTTATCCTAAACCTGAAAATAGAGAAAAGCTTATAAATGTTTATAGTAATTTGGATAAAAGTTTTTTTAAAGGATTAAAACTTGAATATCATAAAATAGATTCTACAAATTGAGATAGTACTGGAAAAAGTTTTAAGAAAAATTCTTTTATTATTATTGATGATTTATTTAATACATTAAAGAATTTTAGAGAAGAAGAAAATATAAGAAATGTTTTAAAAGCAAAAGAAGCTAAAAATATTAGTATTTTTGATCAAGATAAAGTTTTACTTACCATGGATGATGATAATGATTTTAATAATTATAAAAAACCAATTAATTTAAGTTATATCACCAATAATTTTAAAAGAAATAATCAAAAAATTATTGTTATTGAACAAAATTGAATGACGATAGATGAAAAAACATTAAGTAGTTTTAATTTTTATGCATATATTTGAGAAAGTGATTTAAAAATAAAAAAAGAAAGAATAGTTTTAAATATAAAAGGTACAGATTTTCTAGAAACTTATTCAAGAAAAATTCAAAAAAATCCAAAAGTTTTTAAAAAGAAAAAAAATTTTAGTACTACAGAAAACTATGAGATAAATATTAAAAGACATTAATTTTTTCAATAAAAAAAATAATCGTTTTGATACAAACATAAACGATTATTTTTTTTATTGAAAAAAAGAATTAATATTCCAGTTCAAACTTTAATTCTTCTAGTACTTTTTTAATTTCAACATCAAATTTTTCACCTTTTAAAAAAGTAACATTTATAAAGTTTTTGAATTTTGTTGTTTTCTTTTTAAAATCAAAATCTGAATCAACTTTTAAAAGAGTTTTATCTTTATCACCTTCAAAAACTGTTAATTCAAAATGCATATTAATGAATATTTCTTCATTTACAATTATTATTAAATATAATTCTTTTCAAAAGTCTTCATTTCTTATATTTTCTATTTCTATTGTTCCTGATATTTTTTTTTCATTTTTTTTAGTTTCAGTAGTTTTAATAGTAAATTCATATAAATTACCTATTAAATTTTCATCAGTATTAATCGGAACTAATGTTTTTAATTTATGAAAAAAATTTTTTAAATTATCTTCTTTGATAGTTAGTTTTTTTCAAACAATTTCAATATTCTTTTCTATTAACACACTATTTGTTAATTTTTTCATTTTTATGTTATTCCTTTATTTATTTTTAATTTATTAAGTATAAATATAAAATTAATATTTTATCTACATTATATTAAAATATGTTTTTTTATTATAATTAAAATAAATTAAAAGATTGAAACAAAATATATAAAAACTATTAGTATTCTTTTTTATAGAATATTTATTTTTATTTATGTTTTGTATTATGGGGAATCTATATGTTAAATGAAATATCAAAAATTCAAATAATTACAATTTCAATTTCTATATTTATATTATTGATTATTGTTTTTATTTCCTTCTTTTTTATTTATAAAAAAAATAAAACAAAACAAACAAAACAAATATTAAATAAATTTTATAACAGTGACGAATACTTTTCGTTATATGAAAAAGAAGAACTTGAATTAAAACAAAAATACGGAAAATTTAATAATATTGATATTTTGAAGAAATATTTAAACATTTTAAATATTAAATCTTTAGAAAAAAATAGAATTGAAAATTTTATCAATAAGCAAACAATTGCATTTCTTAAAAATAAAATAACAAAAAAAGAATACAAAACTTTTTTATCTGGTTTTATTTATGTTGAAGGATTTTTAAATGAAAAAGAATTAATTTCATATCAAGATGTTAATGAATTGTATTTAAAAGATAATCAAGAAAAGGATTCATTTTTAAAAACAAATAATTTATCAAAAGATAATCTTGATGAAATTTATGATCAACAAAAAATTTCCAATAAGGAAGTTGCTCAATTAGAAGATGAAATTAAAGCAATTACCTTATTTGAAGAAAACAATTTAAATGATTCTAAAAATAATAAAAAACAACAACTACAACAACAAAAAACAAATAAAGCTATTGGTGAATATCTTGTTTCTAAATCAAGTGAAATAACTATTCATAGAACAACAAAGTTATTTAAAGCTGAAAATCAAACAAAAAAAATGAATTACGATGAACAAATTTCATTAATAAAAGACAAGATTGATTTCAAATAAAGTTTTACAAAAATGATATAATATTGTTAATTATATGTAAAGCAATGAAAACAATTATCTTTTTAATATCTTCTTAAAAGATAATTGTTTTCATTACTAATGAAGGGTGGATATAAAATATGAAAAATGTAAAAAAATTTAATTTTTTTTCATTTTTATTAATAACTTCAAGTGTTTTTTTAATTGGTGTAACACCGTTTGTAAAAAATAGTAAAGATGGAATTTTAATAAAAAATGATAAAAATGATGGAGTTACAGTTAATAATGTAGAAGAATTTAAAAAAGAACTTATTAATGAAAATACAAAAAAAATTAATTTAGGTAGTGATATTGATTTATCAAATGAAAAAGGTAGTGGAATTTCAACACAAAATAAAGTTATTGTGGGTAATGGTTATAGTATAAAAAATTATAATTTAGCACAAGACAACCAAATAACTCAAAATGATTTCTTTATTAATGATGCAACAGATGTTTATTTTGAAGGAGTTGTTTTTGATAATGTAGAATTTTTTATTAATAAATATACTTTTGATAATTCAACAAAAGAAAAAAATTTAAATGTTTTTGATAATGTTGTAATTAAAAATATGAATTTACAAAATAATGATATTTCTACAGATGTTAAAGGTATATTTATTAATAATTTTGATCTTACTTGAACTACTCCTGGTGAAGGTGATAATCTTTCATTATTTTCAAAAACTACAGTAAAAACTAATGTTATTGAAAATAATGTTTTTGAATCTAATGATACGATAGGAATATTAATTGGTAGTATAAATATTAGCGGTTCTTCTGCTTATAATACTAGAAAAAATAATATAGAACCTAATTTTATTAATGTTAAAGGTTTTTCTTTTATTGATAACGATATTAATGGTAATAATATAAAATCTTCATCAATAATTAATAATTATGATAGTAATAGTGAAAATATTTTTTTCTCTATGTCAAGTGTATTAGTGGCACAAAATAATTTTTCAACAGATTTTTCTTTTTTAAGTACCACTGGAAATTCAACAATTTTTTCTAACTCAGGAATTCATAATTTTATTTTATTTAATAATAATCAAATTTCAGAAACTTCTAAAAATGATGTTTATATTATTTCATCAAATAATGATGGAAAAAATATTAGTTTAGCTGTTGATTCTAGTGCTTTTAATGATATTCGTGTTATTGATTACTCAAAAACAGTTACAGAAATTAAATCTCAAAAATTATTTAAAGGTATTAGTGATATTGAAAAAGAAAAATTACCTTTTGAAGCACTAATTACATATACTGAAGATGATAATTTTCTTCGTATTAATTTAAATGATAGTATTGGAATCCAAAAATATTTTTTAGATTTTAATAGTTTAGACAATATTTTTTCTAATAATGAAAAAAACGAAGCAAAAATATTAAGAAAAATTGTTGTTTCAAATAAATTATCTTTTGAAACATCAGGGATTGAATTAACAAGAACTAAGAAAAAATTAGGTAAATTATCTATTAATTTTAGTATTATTTTTTCTGATAATTATTTTCTTGGCGGAATACATCCAAATCTTAATAATTCTTTTTTTCAAGTTGGTGATAAAAAATTTAAAAGTGAAAAAGATAAATTAGAATGAAATGGTGCAAATAATGTTTATAAAGCTACATTTGATTTTAAAGGATTAGAGTTAAAAAAACTTTATAAAGATGATGTTACTTTTAATACTGAAATAAATTTATCAAATAAAAGTAATGAACTTAAAAATATTGAAATATCGTTAGATAACGATGCGATTAAAAATATTATTGAAAGTAAATCTTATACTTCTGCAACTTATGTGACTTTTATTAATACCACTCTTGGAATTGTATCAATTATTTTTTTAATAATAATAATAATAATCATTACACTTTTAATTCTTTGATTTATTAAAGTTTATAGAGATAAAAAAGAAACAGAAAGATTATATGGTTCAGATAATTATCGTTATGTTCAAAATCAACCAGTTCCTTTACCAACAAGTGAAAGTAATGATGATAATTTTGATGATCAATTTAACAATGATTATAATGAAAGTTACGATTATAATGAAAGTGATGAAGATCCAAATTCAATAAATGTTGACATTTATGAAGGTGAATATCTTGAAAATAATGAACAATATAATAATGAAAATAATCAATCATCAATAAATGATAGTGAAATCATTGATTATGAAGATACTTATTAAAATCACAAGATAAAATTAAAAACTAATTCTTTTGTTTTTTTATTATAATTTAAAAAAGAGAGGAAACAAGAAATGAAAAATAAAGATATTTTTAATTCATTAGGGATTGAATTGATTAATCAGGAAAAAGAATTTATTTTAAAAGAAACAACTTTTTTTTATAAAACTTTTGATTCTTTTTTAGAAAAGTTATCAATAAATTTTAATTCAATTCCGGAAGCAAATTTTCCTTTTGTATTTAAAACTAATTCTTTAACTTTAAGAAGTGATAATGATGGTGAAAGAAATGAAAAAATTAATAGTTTAAATAATTTTAAAAACAATTTTTTCATTTTGAAGAATTAGCATGAAACAAATTTATAAAACAATTTATAATTGGAAGACTTTTTTGCTTATAATAATATTTTTAATTGTTTTTTCAACAACTATATATATAATTGTTCCTCTTTCTTATTTGTTTTATGGAGTAATAAACTTTAGTATTTTCTTTTTTACTTTTGTAATTTTATTTACTCATAATGAGAGATTAAAATATCTTAAAAAACATTCAAATTCAAAGTTTGTTTTTTTTTATTTTAAAACAATTTTAATATTGTTTCCAATAATTTTATTTAGTGTTATTTTTATTTTCTTTTATTTAATTCTTCTCTTTTATTTGGTTCCTAATGCTAGCTTATTTTTTGATTTATTTCCAAGAACAGTTTTAGCGAAAATAGAGTATACAAAGATAAAATGACTTTCACTTATTTATGTATTAATAATTAATTTTTTGTTAAGTTCATTATTTTTTTTCCTTTTAATCAAAGGAAGTAAACAAAAAATTCTTGGTTATTTTGTAGTTTTTTCCGTTATTTTTTTATTTGATGGTGGTTTTTTTATTAATTTTAATCTTGATAAAGAGACTTTATCTTCTTATGGAACAAAAAAATTTATCAAGGAATTTCATTTTAATTTTTCAACAATGATTAAATTCATAAATCCTTATTTTTGAATAAATATGTTTTCTTCAACGATTTTTCTTACATTTGATCCATTTATAAATTTTAGTGAATTTCATATGAATATAAATGATGTTTATTCTGTTTGTCAATTATTTATTCCTTTATTATTTATTTTTATTTTATTTATTTATTTATTAATTTATGATAAATTTTCCAAAAAATTATAAAATATTTATAAGAAGGAGGTAAAATAATGAAAATTGAAAATATAGAATTATGATTGGTTTTTGAAGCAAAAGATACTGATTTGAATATTTATTATAAGGGTGCAAATACAAAAGGAAAAAGACCTTTTTTGATTGTTGGTTTTTCACCGGAAGAAAAAATAATCAAAATTAGAGCTTTTAATGGTAAAAAAAATTCTCAACAAAATTTAAATTTAGTTGAAGTTGATGAATTATTAGGAAGTACTTTGAATCCGAATAACGAAATTAGAACTATTTCATATGATTTATTTAGTAGATATGCAGAATATGTAACAAGACTTAGTCAAACTTCAGTTGATAAAATAAAACTTTTTTTTAAAAAAAACAATAGATTTTTAAGTATTTAAATGTTTGATTTAAATAAATAATAGATAAAATAAGGAAAAAATAATGGTAGATTTTTTAACACTAATTGGTATTTCATTTTACCAAACTTTAGTTATTTTAATTGCACTGGTTAGTGCTATTATTTTTCTATTTTTATATCGTAGAAAACATAAAGATATGCAAAAATTAACATTATTTTCTTTTTTAATCGCTTTATTAATTGGTTTTTTGATTTTATTATTAGTTTATTTTTCTCCTGAAAGTTCTAGAATGGTTATTGATAAAGATGGGGAATTAGTTTCTTGGACTTGAAAAAACGAAACTCAAGCATTACTTTTAATGTTTACTAATATTTATCTTTCTCTTGTTTTCGTAACCATTCCTTTTTTAATCTTTTCAATGATAGTACTACTGATTATCAAAAAAAATAATACCTTCAAAAGAAGCTTTTTTTTAAAAACATTCTTTTCATTAATGATTCCTATAATTATTGGTATGATTATAGGAATTTTATTAATTCCATTGATTAATAAAATTGATCTAAAAACTGTTTCACCAGATTCAAAAAATGTTTTTACTTTTATTATTGCCGTTTCAAAAACTTTTATTGATACAGGTTTAGTTTTTGTTGAAATATTTCCTTTAATAGTTCTTATTCCATTTTCTCTTATTATTGCATTCTCTATTAAAAGTTATTTTAAGGATGATATTGAAAGAGAGAAAAAAATGGTAGGAATATTCACTTCTTCCAAGGAGATAATGATGAATTATTTAAAAATTCTTTCTATGAGTCTTCCATTGATTATCATTACTAGAATTTCTTCTATTTTTTTATATCCAGAAATTATTTTACAATTATTAAAATTTATTGGTGTGTTTGTTTTTGGCTTAGTAATTATATTAATTTTTCTTAATATAATTAACTTGGTTCTTTTTGGAAACATTAAAAGATATTTTAAATATTACTGATCATATATTTTAATTGCTTTTATTAAATCAAATTCAATCAATTATTTACCAGAAACAATTAAGATTAGTGAAGAACTTGGGGTTGATAAAGCTATTGCAGAAACAACTTCTATTTTAGGATTAAACATTGGTCCTGCCATTTGTTCTGGATATTATCTAATGATAATATCCTTAATCGGATTAAATAGTGTTTCTTCTATTACTTTTTCTAATGTCTTGATTTTGTTTCTATTAATCTTAGTGGTGAATTTTACTACTTCTGGTTTAAAAGGAGGAGATGAAATGGCAAGAAATATTGTTCTTTCATTTTTAACTACAACTTTAGGAATAAATTCAATTTTTTACTATGGTTCAATTTTTGCTATTGAAAGTATTCTTGAACCATTGAGACATATAGGTAATTCTACAAGCTATCTCACTTCCAATTTAATAAATCAAAGATTAAATAAAAAGAACAAAACAATTAACTAAAACTCCTATTATAAGGAGTTTTATTTTTTTCAATTATTAAAAAATTAAATTTCTCTTTCTTTTGTTTCTTCTAATTTTTTTTCATATTTTCTTGATCTTTCTCGATTTAATTCCAAATTAATTTCTTTATAAATAAAATTAAAATTTTCCTTTATATCTCTGTTCATTAGTAATGTTTTTTCTAATTGTTGTTTTAAGATATTAATGTCTCTTGATTTTATGAAAAAACTAACTTCATCTAATATTTCAGATAGTTCTTTTTTGATTTCATATTTTACTCCATCTAATTTTCTTGTTAATTCTAGACTAATAGGTTCTTTTTTAATTTCTTTATTATATGTTTTATCTAATATTTTATAATAAAGATCATTTTCTATACCATATATATTTTCCTTTGTTTTAATGTATCAATTTACCTTCTCTTTTCTTATTTTTAGAGAAGAATATTCGTAAAGAGAAAAAATTTTTTCAAAGTCCATAAAAAAAGTTTTGGTTTTAATTAAATGTTTATTTTCTAATAAAATTTTATTAACATTTTCTAAAAAAAGATATTTAATTTCTTTTTCTATAATTTTATTTTCTGAAAAACCACCTTTTACTATTTCTTCAAGAGAGAAATATTTTTCTTTTTCCATTTTTTCTCTTATTATCGTTAATTCTTTAAGGTTTAGTTCTAATTCTTTTTTTCAATTTCTTTGATTTTCTTTTGGAATATCTTTATCAATTTGATTATCTTTATTTAAAATTTTATTAACCTTTGTAATAATGTTTTCTCTTATTGATAGATATTTTGGAATATTTTTTTTACTTATTTTGTTTTCTAAATTTTGATCAATTAAAGTAAAAAAGAAGTGTAAGTGTGGAGTTTTTTCATCTAAATGTAAAAAACTTCCAACAAAATTATCATAGTTTAATGCTTGAGATAATTGTTTTTCCAATGCTTTGTTAACGCTTCTAAAAATATCTTTTAATTGTTTTTCATCATATAGTTCTTTTATTCCTCATTTGTAGCAATTGTCTTCTTTGGAAATTTCATTGTAATCTAGAATGTTTGCTTGCTCAAAAAAACTAGGAGTAAAACTAATAATAATTTGGCTAAGGTAGGGTTTGTTTTGATTAACTTTAAATTCTAAGGAAGATTCTAAAAATTTTTCTTGAATATTTTTTTTAACTATTTGATAAAAATCTTTTTCTGATAGTTTTTCTCATTCATTTCCGTTAAAAAATTCATTGTATTTTAAATTTTTTTCGATTACATTGTAACCTTCATAGTTTAACTTTTCTAAATCAAATTGATATATTTTTTGTCTTCTTGCAGAATGTGTCAATGTTTTTAAATTTTTTGTATAATTAATTTTCATACTAAGTTTATTTTTATTCATATAATTAATATATATAAAAATAAAGTTTATTAATTTTTTAATAAAAACTAAAAAGCACCACTAAGTTTATTTTTAGTAGTGCTTTTTAGTTTATTTTTAAAATAAAATTTAATCTATTTATTCACTTAGTAAAGAAATTTCTTTCATGATTGCAGCAATTTCTTTTTTTTCATTTTTAATTCAATTTAATGTTCAAATTCTATGAACTTTTCACCCTCTTGAAGTTAGATATTGCATTTTACTAATATCTCTATCTCTTGCGAATTTAGATTCATCAAAGGAACGTAAATCTGTTTCAAGACCTAAAATATTTCTTTTTCTTTTAGGATCATAAACAATAAAATCCATTCCAAAATTTGAATTGGTTGTATCTCTAATTAAATCAAAACCAAATTTTCTTTTAATTGTTTTTTCAAGTGTTTCAAAAAGATTTATCATATATGAATCACTTTCAACTTCAATTTTTGATTTAGTTTTATTAACTTCTAATCATTGTTTTGGATCCATAGAATAAACTAAGAAATCAGCAAGTATTCTTGGTCCATTATTTTTAGCTTTTTGAACTTTTGCGGTTAATTCATAAGGATCAAATGAACTAACAACATACATTTTCTCTTTAGAACGTGTTATTGCAACGTTAATTCTGTTTTCTCCACCTTGATTATTAATTGGTCCAAATCTTACATTTAGATTACCATTTACATCGTAACCATATGTTGTAGAAAGAACTATGATATCCCTTTCATCTCCTTGAACATTTTCAATACTTTTAACAAAAAGATTAGATTTTTTAACATATTTATTTAACACTGGGTCTTTTTTGCTGCTTTGAGTAATCATTGTTTCAAGCAATTCTTTTTGTGAATTATTCATTGTAATGATTCCTAAAGACATATTTTTAGTAGTGCTATTTTGTGAAATTTTAGTAATAGTTTCAATAATTGTTTTTGCTTCTTCAATATTAGTTGCGTTTGTAAAAATTCCATTTTTAACTTTAATAAAACTTATAGAACTTTTTGTTTTATTGGAATTATTATCAGTAACAATTAAGTTACCATCGTAAAATTTAATATTAGAGAATTCAATTAAATCACTATAGTTAGAACGATAATGATTTTTTAACATTACACTAGGAAATTTTGTTTTCGCAAAATCTAATAAACTATCATCATTTTCGATATATTCAATTTGTTCATCTTCGTTTTCAAATTTTGTTTGAAAGAAACTTGAAGGTGAGAGTTGTTTTTCATCACCTAGAACAACTATTTTTCTTGAATGTTGTAATGCAGGTAAAGCTTGTTCAACAAATAATTGACTAGCTTCATCAACTAAAATAATGTCGAATTTTTCTAATGGAGTAAATAAATTTGCAAGAACATCAGGACGCATTAACCAAATTGGAAAACTTTTTTTAATTTCAAGTCCATATTTTTGGAAAAAATCAATAATGGCATTTTTATTTTTCGAATTAACAATTTTTTCAATAGTTTTGGAACGACTATTAAATTCTAAATCATTTTTAAATTGTTCTACAACTTTTTGAACAACAAGATTTTTGTTAAACATTGTTAATTTATCTTGAATTTCATCAATATTTAAGATTTGTGTTTTTCAATTATTAATCTTATTTTCTAATACCTTAAATAGAGTATTATTGATTACTTGTTCTTCAATAATAAAGTTAAATAAAACCTTATTTAGTAATCTACTTTTATCTTCATCAAGCTCAGTTTTACGAGAATATTCAATTATTTTTTGGATTCATTCAATTTGAACTGAATTTAAATTTTTAAATTTATTAATTTGTCATTCTTTTTCTTGGATATTTTTTAATTCATTTTCATAAATAGATACTTCTTTAATAAGATTTTCGTTCTGATTTATTAATAGTAACAATTCTTGTTCTTGATTAAATTTTTGAATTTCATCTTTTGTTTTTAAAAAGGTTTGTTTATAAATAACTTTTCTAAATTTTCACTTTTTAATTCATGATCATTTACTGATTGTTTTATATTCGAAAACTAATTTATTTAGTATTTCTAAATTATTTTTCTTTTCTTCATTGATTTTTTGAGCATCAATTAGATTATTTAATGTTTCTGTAATTTTATTAACAATATTATCGTAATTTTCAAAATCGATGTATTTTTTATTAAAGTTATAAAAATTAACAAGTCCATTGATAGAAAAATTATTTTCAATTAACATAAAGATATCAACTGCATCTTGATATGAAATATTTTTATTAAATTTAATTAAATCAATTTTATATTTAACAAAAAATTGTAATTTTTTGTTATTAAGTAAATGTGGTTGAATTTCTGAGAAAACTTCTAAAAATGTTTTATTATTAAGTTCTTCCATATTTTCTTTGAAATCAATTTTATCTAGATTATCTAAATTATTTTTTAAGCGTTTAGTATAATCGATATTTTTGATTGGTTTTGGATTAGTGCTAAATTTTTCTATTGCTTCAAAAGATGATTTTATTTGGTCATAAAATTCATTTTTAGAATTTAAATCTGTAATAAGTAAAGCAAAGTCTTTTAATTCACCTAAACGTTCATAGATAACATCAAGAGCAACTTTCTTTTCAGTAACTACTGCTACTTTTTTATTCTTAATTAAGGCATCAATAATGATTGATAATATAGTTTGACTTTTTCCCGTCCCTGGAGGTCCTCAAATTGTTAAATGATTTAAATCATTGTGATTAATTTTCTTTAATGCTAACACCTGTTGATAATTTAGTTTATCAATATAATAAATATCTTCATCATCATTAATTTTTGTTTCAATTTCATTGTTTATTTTATTAATAGCTTCGCGTTCATAAATATCATATTCAGAAAATGTTTCTATGATGTTTCTTCCAACCATTTTACTTTTTCTAATTTCATTTATTTCTTCTTGAATAGAACTATCGAATTGATTAAAGATTCCTAATATTAAATGATTTTTTATACGATATCCTAAATTAGAAATAACCTCTTTAATAGAGAGTGTTTCAAAATAAGTTAATCTTGTATTTGAAACATCATATTTAATTCCTTCGAATAATAATTTTACATTTTCTTCGATTGTTTTTTTATAGTTATATATATATGTTTTCTTTTTTAAAATATTTTGTAAAATAAAAGGATTAACAATAATGTCCCTCGAAGGATCATTTTTAATTTTTATTTCACTAATTCTTTCATTGCGCTTTAATTCTACTGGAAAAAGAAAAATAGGAGCTCTTAAAGCAAAATCTTTATCATTTGCAAAGTAATTACCTTCGAGATAATATTTAGCAATATAAAGTAAGTTTTGTCCTTTTTCTTTTTTGATTTCATTATTTTTATTAATTATTTTGCTAAAATAATCATAATTTACTCTTTTAAAGATGATTTTTTCATTTTTCATTTTTTTATATTCATCATCATCTTCAAGAAATTTTTCATATTTCTCAATTTGTTTTTTGAAATCACTGTTTCCTACGAGAGATATTTGGCTTCTTTTAATTTTAATTTCAACAGCTTTTTTATCATCTTTAGGATTTTTTATGATTTCATCGATGGATTTTATTACTTTCGTTTCTAGAATACTTAAATCAATATTATTAGCAATATTAACTTTACTTGTTCAAATCATTTTACTTTTTTGTGAAATCATTGATAATTTTTGTGAAAAATTATTCAATACTGTGTTTGTTTTTGGATTAATTTTTTCTTCTTCTAAAAGAATCAAAGTATCTAAAAATTTAATAAAATTTTTATTTTTATTCATTCATTCTTCATCAATTCCTTTGATTTGAAGTAATTCTTCTATATTTTTTGGATAATAAAATAAAATTTTTTCTTTTATTTCTTTATCAAAGTCCATTTTTTTTACTATTGAGTTGTATTTTCTTTTATTTTTTTCTTGTAAATTCATTTTTTCACCTTGTTTAAATTATAAGTAAGTATCATTAATTTTTCAAATATTATCAAACTTTTTTATTTTTGGCAATTCTTTTTTTTGTTTTAAGATTATTTCATCTTGTGACAAAGTATGAAAATAATTAAAACTTATTAAAGCTTTATTTTCTTTTTTAATGTCATTATAATCTTTAACAAAATATTCATAACTTTTTCTATCTCCACCACCAACAAAATATTCATATAGAAAATTAGAAGAGTATTTTGAAATATTTCCATATTTATTTTCAAATAAAGCAATATTTTGAATTGCAATTAAATATCAAATATTTTTTTGTCTACTAATTGAAAGTCATTCTTCAAAATTTTTAATTTTAACAAATGAACCAAATTCATCAAGAAGATTAATTATTGGCCTAGAAAGGGTTATTTTCTCATTATTAATAAGTTCTGTGTTAAGTTGATAGATTACCAAACTAATAAAATTTTTAATACTTTCATCATGAATGGGATTCTTAATAAATAGTGCAGTTGGTTCATTAATTAAATCATTAATTTCAAAATTGTTTTTTTGATTGATAATATTTACTACACCATCACAGTAAGGGGAGAGTTTTCCTCTGAAAGTAACAAAAATACTTTCTATTGTTTTAGATGATTCTTTTTTTATTAAAAATTCTTTTAAAAAGAAATAACTTTTTTCTTTTCTATCAATAATTTCATCTTTAATTAAATTAAGATTATCAAAAATAGTCATTATTTTTTTAAATGTAAATTCCTCACTTCTTACTTCTTTTTCTAAAAGAAAATAAATTAAACCAAAAAAAACATCTTTTGCTTTTGCATTTCAAAAAGGATCTTTAACATCTTCATCATCGAAAATAAAATCTGCAATTAAGTGCATTTTATTTACTAAAATTAATGGCTTGTCTTTTGCATTATAAATAGTTAATAATGGATTAAAATAATTCAAATTTTTTTTATCTAATTCAAATGTTAATTGAATTAGATTATATTCATTTCTTCTTAAATAATTATTAGTTTCTTGGAAAATTTCTCCTTTTACATCGTTGATAATGAATGATGGTTTTTCTTTTGCTTGAGCATTCATTAAAATAAACGGTAAAATAATTTTTTGTGTTTTTCCGCTTCCGCTCCCACCAACAATCAAAACGTGACCGTGAACTTCTTTACTTTCGATAATATTAATCTTTTGAAACTCAAAATCACTTGAAAGTGGAATTGCTCATGTATTTAAAGAGATGCTAGATCATCTTTTGAAATAATGTTTTTTTACTAAAGTCATTTCACTAGTAGTATTTATTGAGTCAACATTTAAGTTAATTTTTTTCTTTTTTAAAAACATTCTTATTATAAATAAAATTATTATTATTATTATCAATAATAAAACTATACTTTCTAATAAAATAATTAAAAATTTTTCCATATTTGTCCTTTCTAAAATTTATCTTTTATTTTATATCTTTTTTAAAATAAAAATAAGAACCCTTTTAATTTGGTTCTTATTTTTATTTTTTATTTTAAAAAAGATACAAGATTTTGGATCCATATTTCTAAAAATTTTTGTTTAGAATCAGTAATTATATAAATATTTTTTGCATCAATATAAGAAAAAGATTTATTAATTATTGTTTCTACAATAGTTTCATTTATTTCTGTTTCGGTAATATATTCAACAATGCTTTCTTCCTGAAAATGATCATTTTCTTTGTTTCTTGTAAGTAAATCATTTTCTTCTCCTAAAAAGATGTTGAAATTTTGTAAATTTGTTATTTGTTTGAACATAAATATATTGTAATTTTTTTTTATCAAAAAGAAAAGGTTTCTTTTTAGATTTTTTTGTTATAAGAAGATAAATTTTTAAATAAAAATATATTTTATTGTATACTTTAAAATAATAATTTAATAAATTGGGTGTTTAGTTTAGTGGCAGAACAATGGTCTCCAAAACCAGTTGTAAGGGTTCGATTCCTTTAACACCCGCCATTAATAAATAAAAAAAATAAAAAAAATTTTTTTTATTTATTAATTGTGTTTATAATGTATTTATCAAAAGTAAAGTATTAGTAAAGAATATTTGAAAATGAAATTTATTTAATAAAAGTATTATTTATGTAGACTGTAGACAAATTTAAATAAATAAAAGAAACCAAAATAAAAACCAAAACCGAACAAACCAAACAAATTAATAAACTTTATACATAATTTATTATGTCTATTGTTTTTAAAATTATATAATATATAAAATCAAGGAATAATTTTTTAATTATTCCTTTTTGTTTTTTAATATCTCTTTTAAGGATATAATATTAAATATGAATTATAAAAATGTTATGTTGTTTGGAAGGGATATATATTCCTTCATTTATCAATATTTTGAACTAGTATTACCACTAAGAAAAGATAAAGATTTTTTATATCAAAAAGAAAATTTTATTTTTGAGAATTTTGGAAAAAAAACTCAAAAACCAATTTTCAATTATAATAAAACAGTTTCTATTAATGTATTAGAATTTGATATGACTGATTTTTTTGTATTTTTTATTGATGAAATTAATAAGTCTTCCGTTGTTAAAGTTTATTTTCAAGGATTTAAATTTGATCAAAAAGATCTTTTTGATGGTTTGGATATTGAATCCTTATTAAAAGACAACAAAAGTAAACCACTGTATAAAGTTTTTTTAAAAATAAAAGAAAAAATAGTTATTTTTTTAACATATTTTTTAAATGAAAATATTATTAGCAAAAATATTAATAAAGTTCACTTGAATGATATTTCAAAGGATTATATTCTTGAAAAATTTGATTTGATTTTAGATGATATTTTTTATGAATGATTAGAAGAAAGCTATCGTAAATCTTTCTTCCTTTTTAATCGTTTTAATATTTTAAAAGATCCTATAGATGCATTTATGAGAAATAGAAATGGTATTAGTGTTAGTGCTAAAAATCGTTTTACTTTTAATGAAGAAGCTTTAGAAGAAGGAAATTTTTCTTTTACAGACATTTTAGAAGTTTATTTAAGTTATGATAAAAATTTATACTTAAAAAACATTATTAGTTCTAAAATTAAAGAATATGATTCCGTTTATTCACTTGCAGAAGTTAATTTGTTAGAATGAACAAATTTAACACATGTACAAGGGTCATTCTTGAATGATGATTTAAATGATTTTACTTCTGGACTTAATAAAACAAAAGATTTTTCTTTTAAATATGAAAATAATATTGATTTGATTGAGTATTTTCCTGATTTAAATAATATTGATATTTTGGATACTACATTTATTGATATTTCAATAATTCAAAGAATTGTTAAAAATCCTTTTTTAAAAACTATAAATTTTTATATTATTGATTATAAAAACAAAAATATTCTTGTTCAAAATTTAAGTAAAATTATTACTAAAAATAATAATATAACTTTTAATTTCTATTCAGCAAATTCTTTTTTTAAAGAAATAAATTTCCAAAAACTTCAAGAGTTATCAATTACTAATTCTCTTAAATATGAAGTATTATGAGATGAAAAAGTAAAATATAAAAACGAATTTATTTTTCCAATAAGATTATTGAGAGATATTAAAAATTATTCTTCTAACGAGATTGGTGGATATGTTTCATCACTTTTTAACCTTTCTCAATTAAATAATTCTTGAATTGAGAAAGGTTCATCTGCAATTGATAACTCTAGAGTTGTAGAAGAAGCAATTATTAGTGAAAAATCACTAATAAAAGATAATGCTATTATTTCTGGAAAAGCAATTGTTAAAACTACAAAAGTTGAAAAATTAGCAATTATTAAAGATAATGCTTTAGTTAATCGATCATTTGTTACTGACAATGCAATGATTTATAAAAAAACAATAATTGATGGTCAAAAAAATTATTTTGTTAAAATTTTTGGAAATACAAAAGTTGCTATTTCAGTAGGAGCAATAAAAGGAAATGTTTATATTTATGAGAATGCTAGAATCCTAGAAAAATGTTATTTAGAAAATAATTCAAGTAAAAAAATGCAAATTATGGGGAATGCTACTTTAAGCGGAAATGTTACTATTCAAGGATCTGTTTCTATCTTAGATAATGCTTCTCTTGACGGAAAAATAACAATTAGTAATAATGTTATTATTAAAAATAATGCAGTTTTAAGAGGAACAATTAACATTCATCATCATGTTAAAATTTTTGATAATGCTATTGTTGGTTCACCTTCATCAAAAATTTTTATTTATGGAAAATCAATGATTTTTGAAAATGCTAAAATTTTAGGAGATGCTTATATTTTCAATGATAGTAGATTTTTTGGTAATATCATTATTAAAGCAAATTTAATTACTAAAGGAAGTACAAAAATTTTTGGAGATTTTCTTTTAAATTTACCTAAAAATAATGAAATTATTGTTTTTGAAAATAATGAGTTTGGTAAACAATGAATTAAAACATTGAAAAAATTTCCACAATATAAGGTTATTGTTGAAAATATTGAAATTCAAAATTATCAAAAATCTAATCCTAAATTTAAATTAACTAATCGAAGAAAAGTTATTTATGATGAAAAATTAGATAAAACAATCACTGTTTATCAAATTCAAGCTAATCAATCATTTGATGATGTTAAGAAAAATGATTTTGGTGGTTATGTTGAAACACTAGAAAATTTATCAAAAAATGGAAAAAGTTGAATTTATGATAAAGCAGTAGTTTATGGAAATGCAAAAATTTTTGATTCTGCAAAAATTTTTGATTCTGTAATTGTTTCAGATAATGCTAAAATTTCTCAACAAGCAATCTTAAGAAATAATGTTAGAGTTTCTGGTTCATCAAGAATCTTAGGAAAATCATATATTAATGGTCATACTTTTATTCAAGATATTTCAGTTATTTCAGCAAAAGCTAAAATTATTGGTTCTAATTTAATTATGGGTAATACTTGAATTTATGATCGTGTTGTTATTGAAAATAGTTGCACAATCAATAATTCTAAAATCAGTGGAAATTCAATAATAAATGGTCTTTCTAAAATTATATCTTCAGAAATTTTACAATCCAAAATTCAAAATAATACATATTTAACTAATGCAAAGATAGAAAAATGTGTTATTTCGGATAATTCTTTTGTTCAATCAAGCATTATCTATGCTTCTGAAATTGAAAATTCTTCTAAAGTTAAAAATGCATTTATTGAGAAATCTTTCCTAAGCGATAGTGTTTTAATTAGTGATTCTAATATTAGTGATTGTCGTCTTTTAAATGAAGTTAAAATTATTAATTCTAATGTATCTTCATCAGAACTTCATGATCGAGCAAGAGTTTTTTGTTCTACGGTAACAGATTCTTTATTAAATGATAGTGCTTTTTTAGAATATAGCGTTATCAAAAATTCTTTACTTAACAAGGAAGTTTTAGTTAAAAATTCTAATATCTTTTTTTCTTCAGTTGATGGCAATATTAATATTTCTTTTTCTAAAATAAATAACTCTAAAATTAAAGGAATAGTTAAACTTGAAGAAACAATGATAAATGAAACAATTATTAACGGAAAATATAAATTTTTAAAATCAATTATTTCTAAACAAAATTTAATTTCTAAACAAAATGATAATGAAGATTATTAGAATTGTAAATAATGAAGATTATTAGAATTGTAAATTTCATTATAAAATAGCATATTTATCATTAAAAAAATTTAAAGTAATAATAATTTGATATAATTAAAATGTTAGATTTAGGATATTAAAAGGCTTCTAATTTTATAGTATAGTTTTGTGTGAATATATTTTATAAGTAAAAAAAGTATTTTTTTTATACACATTTTATACATTATTTTTTGGAAACAAAATATTGATTATTTTGCTTTTAATACATTTTTTATTTTCTAATAGTTTTATAAAAAAATTAAACATATTATGTTTAATGGAAGGAGAATTTATGGGTAAAGTTATAGGTATTGACTTGGGAACAACTAATTCTGTTGTTTCAGTTTACGAAAACGGTAAAGCAAAAATCCTAGAAAATCCCGAAGGTAATAGAACTACACCTTCTGTAGTTGCCTTTAAAGATGGAGAAATTATTGTTGGTGATGCTGCTAAAAGACAAGCACTTACAAATCCTGATACAATAGTTTCTGTTAAAAGATTTATGGGAACAAATCACGAATTTGAAATTGGGGGAAAAAAATATAAACCTGAACAAATTTCTGGAATGATTCTTGCACATTTAAAAGAATATGCAGAAAAAAAACTTGGTGAACCAATTTCAGAAGCAATTATTACAGTTCCTGCTTATTTCGATGATTCACAACGTAATGCAACAAAAAATTCTGGTAAAATTGCTGGTCTTAATGTTCAAAGAATTATCAATGAACCAACTGCTGCTGCATTAGCTTATGGAATCGAAAAATTAGATAAAGAAGAAACAATTTTAGTTTATGACTTCGGTGGAGGAACATTTGACGTTTCAGTTTTAGAAATTTCTAATGGTACTTTTGAAGTTCTTGCAACTGCAGGAGATAATAAATTAGGAGGAGACGATCTTGACAACATTATCGTTGATTTCTTAGTTGATGGATTTAAACAAGAATATGGTATTGATCTAATTACAGATAAAATGGCATTACAAAGAATGAAAGAAGAAGCTGAAAAAGCGAAAAAAAATCTTTCTTCAGTGTTAGAAACAACTATTTCATTACCATTCATCGCTTCAAGTGATGCTGGTCCATTACATATTGAAACTAAATTTTCAAGAACACAATTTGAAGAACTAGTTGGACCTGCTATTGATAAAACAATAGAACCTATTGAACAAGCAATTAATGATTCGGGAGTATCAATTCAAGATATCGATGAAATTATTTTAGTTGGTGGAACTACAAGAATTCCTTACATTAGAACTTTAATTGAAACAAGATTAAATAAAAAACCTAATTCAACAGTTAATCCTGATGAAGTAGTAGCAATGGGAGCTGCAATTCAAGCTTCAGTTCTTACAGGAGAAGTTACAGATATTTTATTATTAGATGTTACTCCTCTTTCATTAGGTGTTGAAACAAGAGGGGGAGTTATGACTGTATTAATTCCTAGAAACTCTTCAATTCCTACAACATCAAAACGTATTTTTTCAACAGTAGTTGCAAATCAATCTAAAGTTGAAGTTAAAGTTTTCCAAGGTGAAAGATATATGGTAGAAGATAATAAATTCTTAGGAAACTTATTATTAAGCGGTATTGATAAAGCACCTGCAGGAATTCCTCAAATTGAAGTTTCATTCTCAATCGATGTCAATGGTATTCTTGATGTATCAGCATTAGACAAAAAAACTGGTAATGTTAAAAAAGTTACTATTGAAAATTCTGAAACTTTATCAGATGATGAAATTGAAAAAATCATTAGAGAAGCTTCTTCTAATAAAGATGCAGATAAAAAACGTATGAGAGATTCAATCCTTTCATGAAAAAGAAATAATTCAACTGCACCTGCTCCTGCAGCATCAAAACCTGCTCCAAGACCAGCTGCTGCACCAGCACCTGCTCCAAGACCAGCTGCACCTGCTCCAAGACCAGCTGCACCTGCTCCAAGACCAGCTGCACCTGCTCCAAGACCAGCTGCACCTGCCCCTCAAGGAAGACCACCTCAAGGAAGACCACCTCAAGGAAGACCACCTCAAGGTAGACCACCTCAAGGTAGACCACCTCAAGGAAGACCACCTCAAGGTAGACCAACTCAAGGTAGACCTGCTCAAGGTAGACCACCTCAAGGTAGACCACCTCAATCACAAAAATTACCTTCAGCACCAAAAAAACCTAGAAGATAATTTTAATGATTTAAATAATTTATTTTAAATTTAAAATTATAAAATTAAAATACCTGATTTCTTTAGAAGTCAGGTATTTTAAGTTATTAAAGTGAGACAAATATTTAAATTGAAAAATTAAATATAATTATGCAATAAGATATAGAAACGGTAAATCAACTTTTTTCTTGAAAAAGAAATAATTAAAAAACGCCAAAGTAAATCAAATAAAATTGAAGCACGAAAACAATTAATAAAATGATGAGATAAAAAATTAATAAATGAAAGAATAAAAGTAATAATGGGACTTAACAAGAAAAAAACTACCAGGAAGATTAAAAAAACTAAAAAAAATAAATTACAGTTGCTAGTAATCTAACAAGAGAACAACTTGAATGATATTGTGAAAATTTTAAAAACAAAATATTCCTAAAAACAATAGTGATAAATATAAAATAATTAAAGAAAATCGGAAGAAAATGATTCTAAAAAATTTTCAATAAAACTTTTTATGTAAAATTCTAGGAATGAGCAGACAAAGCTATAATTATTGATTGAGAAAAGGTCAAAAAAAAGAAACTTATAATTATGATAAAAATCTACTTTAAATGATCTATAATGTTTTCTATAGAAAGAAAAAGTACATATGGATATAAATGATTATTATTCTTTTAAACAAAAAAACATTGTAATTTCAAAGAAACCATCATTAAAATATTTAAAAAAACTAAATTTAAAATCAAAAACAAAATTAAGAAAAAGATAAAAATTTAAAAGTTAAAAAGATTAATTTAATTAACAGTAATTGAACTTTTTCTTTACCATATAACAAATATATATGTTGATATAACTCAAATAAAAGTAAAAGAAGAGTGACTATATTTAAGTGTTGTTAACTACTCTTGATGATTTTAATAATGAAGTTTATTGATTAATGAATAAAGGTAACATTATTGTAATTTTAAATATTAAAAACGCTTACAAAAAATTAAAACTATTGAACAAACTATTATTAATTATGATTATGAAAGAGTTACACATAAAATATGCTCATAATTTTATAAAAACACAATTTTTCAATGAGGAGAATTGTGAATGTATTAGATAATTACCTAATTGAATATTTTTTTCAATTTTAGAACAAACATATTTAAAATCAAAAGAAATTTTAAATTATAAAGAATTAAGTTTACTGATAGATTTTGCTATTTATGATTGTGATCATATAAGATTTCAAGGATGTTTAAATAATAAAACTCCTCTTAAAATAAAAGGAGATAATTAGTTTTATAAAGTAGAAAAAAATCTTTATCATTATTTATCTATTACAAATAAATTAATTTTTTTAAAATAATTGTTGATAATATTTATTTTTTTTGGTATAATTTATTTGTAAATAAATGTAGTATGTGTTGTTTTATTTGCAGTTAGATTTTGTATTTTGTGTTCAGTTTTATGGCTCAGACAGTAGACTAGAGTAGTCTGAGCACAAATAATCACTCTAAAAAACATTGCAAATAATCAAATAATTCTTATTAATAAAGTCCCAGACCTTTAATTTTTACATTAATAAAAAAACTATTAAATTAACAATTTAATATAATTTTGTTTCATCATAATAAATAATAAGAGGCATCGAATTCGGTGCCTCTTATTTTAATTAATTTTTTTAAATTATTAAATGTTTTAATATTTAAAAAATTGAATATAAAATAATTCAAATTTAATATAATAATAATGATGGATATATTTACTTGATTTTTCATTTTATCCATCAATGAGTTGGTGCATGAATTTTATAAAAAGAATTTATGCACTTTTATTTTAAATTAAATTTTTAATTTTTATATATATAATAATATTGTCAATGAAGTAGTAAATTTTAGTAATAAACTCATTAGTAAAATTTAGAAAAACTTGACAAAATTAAACATTATTTTTTTGGAGTTTTTATATGATAAAACAAAAAAAGAATGATCAAGAAGTAAACGAAAACAAAAAAGATGAAAAAGTTTCTGAAATAAAATTTTTTTTAGATAGTTTATTTATTAATGATACAAAAGATATAAAAAAAAATATTACTTTTTACATTTCTCAAAATTCTATTGAAAAACTTTTTGAATTAACAAAAAAACATAACATTTCAAAATCTACATTCATTGAAAATTTGATAAATTTAGTTTATGATATTGATCTATCCTAAAAATTAAATTTGAACAAAGGAGCACTTTAAAAAAGTGTTCTTTTTTGTTAGGTTATAATATTTTTGAAGGAGTACAACATGGAAAATAAAAATAAAACTTTTTATTGTAAAAAATGTGAAAACATTGATGTTGGTTTAAATTTAAATCAACACACTAATTCCTCAAAAAATTCTCATTTAAAGAAACAACAAGAGAATAGTGATGATGGAAAAGTAAATATAACTTCTACAACAACAAATAATGATAGTGATATAAATATTACTAATTTTGAAACTTCTAAAGATAAAAACAACGAAGATGAAGAAATTCCAAGAAAATCTAGTAATACAACAGAAAATTCTAGTTTAATTATTGAAAAAAAATTGGATAATAACAAAGAAAAAACTAAAAAAATAAATAATTCTCTTTTGGAGAACAAAAAAGAAAGTAAAAATGATTATTTAGAACGTGAACATTCAGATCATGAACAAGAAAGTAAAGTTAATCATTTAGAACATAAACATTCAGAACATGAACATTCAGAACATGAACATGGAAGTTCTTTAGATGATCCTAAAAAATTCAAAAAAGATAAAATAAAATTAATTGTTTCTTGAATTTTATTAATACCATTATTATTAGCAATGCTTGGTAATTTTGGAGTTAATAATCCAGTTATTGATTTTTTTGGAAATCCATATTTTCAATTTTCAATAACTACAATTATTTTTGCTTTATTAGGAATGATTTTTTGAAAAGAAACAATAAATGATGCTAAAGAAAAACGGCTTTCAGTAGATGTCTTGGTTACTATTTCCACTACATTCGCTTATGTTTTTTCCGTAATATTTTTAATTATTGGGGTTGTTAATAAAGATATGCCGGATGTTTTATTCTTTGATGCTGCCTCTGAAATATTGGTTATTATTTTCACTGGACGTTTTATTGAAGTTGCAATTAAAAAAAGAGCATTAACAGAAATTGATGTTTTTAAAAATATTCTTCCTGATAGTGCAATTAAAATAGACAAAAATAATAAAAAGATTGAAGTTGATTCAAGTGAGTTAATAAAAGATGACATTGTTTTTGTTAAAAAAGGAGATAAAGTTCCTACAGATGGTATTATCATTGAAGGTACTTCAATAATATTAGAGTCTTCTTTTACAGGAGAAGTAGATAATTTTCCAAAAACAATTGGTGACAATGTTATTGGTGGAACTGTTTCTACAACGGGAGAACTAAAAATAAAAGTTACTGAAGAAGTAAGTAATTCTGTTGTTTCTAAAATTTTAGAAGGAATAAAAAATACTAAAAACTTTAAAGCTAAAACTCAAAATATTGCTGATAAGGTAGCAAGTATTTTAATTCCTTCAGTTTTCTTTATTTCCATTATAGCTTTACTTGGGTGAGGATTTTTTGGTGAAGGAGACCAACCATGAATGAACGCAATTAAAGTTATGATAACAATCATGGTAATTGCTTGTCCTTGTTCTCTGGGGCTTACAACTCCTACTTCTATTTTAGTTGGAACATCAGTTGCTAGTAATTTAGGAATTTTTTATAATTCAAAAGATGTTTTTGAGAATTTTAAAAAAGCAGATAAAATTGTTTTTGATAAAACAGGAACAATTACTTCTGGTGAAATAAAACTTGTTAAAAACACTATTCCTAAAGAATACTTGTCTTTAATAAAACAAGTAGAAAGTAATTTCGTTCATCCTATTGCTAAAGCAATTGTTGAACAACTTCAATTTGAAGATAAAAATAATGATAAAATTCTTGATTTTACTTTTGAAGAAGAACAATCATTTGGAATTAAAATTAACTTTGAAAATAAACAATATTTTTTAGGATCACAAAAATTCGTTGCTAAAATACATGGTGAAGACTTCACTGTTTCTCAAGAAATAATCGAAGAACAAAACAAGGGAAACATTGTTATCTTTTTCTTTGATGACACAACTGTTATTGGATTCCTTGCTTTAGGTGATTCAATCAAAGAAACTACATTTGAAGCTATAAGTGATTTAAAAGCAAAAGGAATTGAAGTTTACATGATTACTGGTGATAATCAATTAACAGCAAATTACATTGCTAATCAAGTGGGAATAAAAGAAGAAAATGTTTTTGCTGAACAATTGCCTCATGAAAAAAGTGAAATTGTTAAAAAACTTCAAGAAGGAGATAAAACAGTATTATTTGTTGGTGATGGTAACAATGATACTCTTGCGATGAAACAATCGGATTTATCTATTTCAATGAATTCTGGGAGTGAAGTTGCAATTCAATTAAGTGATGTTACTATTATTGATAATGATTTAAATAAAATTGTTGATGTTTTATACATTTCTAATAAATTATTATTTAATATTTATCGTGGTTTTGGAATTTCTATTACATACAATGCAATTGCTATTCCTATTGCTGTTTCTGGAATTATTAATCCTATGTTAGCAGCAATCTTTATGATGCTTTCAGATATTATTGCTTTAATTAATGCTTCTACCTTAAGACTTATTTTATACAAAGAAAAATATCGTAAACAAAGAAGAAAAGTTAAAGACTTTAAAAAACAACAAAATATAACTTAACAAAAAAAATCCAATTATTGATTAAGATAATTGGATTTTTTATTTTAAATTAGATTAAAGGTTAATTTTTTAATAAAAATAGTTCTGTTATTTTTTTAAAAAGTTTTATAAAAAAAACTATATTGAAAAAAGATAACTATCTTAGAACATTTAAAAAACTAATTAATGTATAATTATTTCAAATGTCAGTAGAATAATTAACGGTGGGGTTTTCCCACTTTTTATTAATTAAATCATTTAAATAAAGATATATATAATAAATAGAGAAAGTAGGATAAAAAGGGTGAATAAAAAAGAACAAAAAAATTTTTTAGAAGCATTAAAAACTATTTTAGAACAAAGAGAATTGAAAAAAGAAGAATTACAAGAATATATTAAAGATGTTTTTGAGAAAACATTTAGTAGAGATTATTATTTTGTAGCTCTTGATAGTAGAGATAGATATAAAGAAGAAGAAGAACTTGTTGAAGATTCGGAAATAATGGTAGAAGTAGATTTCGATAATTTTATTTTTGAGATTAAACGTATTTGAACAATTAATAATGGTAAAATTGCGTTTGAAAAAATGTTTAGAGAACTTTCAATTGAACATGATATTGTTTTGGATAAAGAATTAAAAGACGGTGATCAATATATCGAAACTGTTGATTTATCCAAAATAAGTAATTCTAAAAGACAACAAATTCAACAATTATTAATTCAACGTTCTAAAGAAAAAGCAAAAGAAAAAGTATTTAATAAATATAAAAATTTATTAGGAACAATTGTAACCGCTAAAGTTTTTAAAGTGGAAGAAAATTTTATTTTATTAAGATTAGAAGAAGTGGTAGTTTATCTTTCACGTAATGAATTATTACCAAAAGATGATGTAAGAACTGGACAGTATTTAAGAGTATTAATTCTTGATATTAATAAAACTGCTAAAGATTCTCAAATTGTTGCATCAAGAACTAGACCAGCATTTATTGAAGAACTAATTAAAGAAGAAAATGATCTTGTTAAACAAGGAAAAATAAAAATTGAATATTTATCAAGAGAGTACGGAACTAAAACAAAAATTGTAGTTTCAACTAAAGAAAAACATCTTGATCCAATTGGTTCAATTGTTGGAGTTAAAGGTTCAAAAATTAAACCAGTAATCAATGAAGTTCATGGTGAAATTATTGATGTTGTTGAATATGCCGAGGATGAAGCAAAACTTATTCGTAATTTATTCCATCCTGCACAATTATTAGGGGTATATATAAATAATAAAAGTGAAACTAAAGAAGTTTATGTTCTTGTAAAAGATTCTGAGTTCTTACAAGCAATTGGTAAACGAGGAATTAATGTTAAATTAGTTGCAAGAATTATCGGAGGAAAAATTGATATCATTACTAATTCCAAAAAAGATGATTATGATTATGATTGACAAATGTTTCCTGAAAGAGAAAATAGAAAAAGCAATAGAAGACAAAATAATAACTCAAGCTTTACTTTAAAAATTAAATCTTTAGATGAAATTATTGAAGAAGGTAATAAAATTGAAGAGGAAGACACTTTCTAACGTCAAAGTAATTATTCGCACTGATATCCTTACAAGAAAAAAATATAATCGTCAAGAATTACATCGTATTGTATTCATAAAAGCTACTAATCAATTGATTTTTGATGAAAAACAAATTCTTTTCGGTAGGAGTATTTATTTTCTTAAGGATGATAAAACCCTTGAAATTATTTTTAACAAAGGGGTTTTGATAAAAAAACTTAAATCTAATCATATGTTCATTGAAGAAGACTATGAATTAATTAAAAAACAATTATTAACAAAGGAGAATTAAATGTCAAAAAAACAAGCAAAAAGTAAAACAGCATTGCAAACTTATAAAATAAGTGATTTTTTAACTCCAAAAATATGAATCGAAAAAGATACTTTATTTTTTGGAAAGAATATAGAAATTAAGGAAATAATGGAAGTATTAGAAATTTCTTTTAAAGAAGTTTGTAAACTACTTAATTTTAATATAAAAGAAACTACTGAAGAGGAGATACTTTCTGTAGACCATATTGCAGAACTAGCTCTTTCTAAAAAACTTGATTTTAAATCAGTAAAAACAATTACAGAAATGAATGTTCTTGCTAATATTGATAAATTAGTTAAAGAATCAATATTTTATCATCAAGAAAAACTTCAAAAACGTCCACCGATTATTACAATTATGGGACATGTTGATCATGGAAAAACAACTTTACTTGATTACATCAAAAAAACTAATATAATTGCTTCAGAAGTTGGTGGAATTACTCAAAAAATTGGAGCATATACAATTGAGCAAAATGGAGAAAAAATTACTTTCATTGATACTCCAGGCCATGAAGCATTTACTAACATGAGAGCTAATGGTTCTAAAGTAACTGACATTGTTGTTATTGTTGTTGCTGCGGATGATACGATTATGCCTCAAACTAAAGAATCAATTGATCATGCTAAAGCAGCTAAAGTGCCAATCATTGTGGCAATTAATAAAATTGATAAACATAATGCGGATGTCGAAAGAATTAAGAATGAAGTTTCTAATTATGGTTTAATTCCAGAAGAATGAGGTGGTGAAGTTCCTTTTGTAGAAATTTCTGCTTTAAAAGGTGATGGTGTTGATACTCTTCTTGAAACGATTATTCTTCAAAGTGAATTACTTGAACTTAAAGCTTCCTATGATATTATTGCTAATGGAACTATTCTTGAATCAAACGTTGATATCAAAAAAGGAAGTATGATTTCAATCATTGTTAATGATGGGGTTTTAAAAACTGGAGATTATCTTTTTATTAATGAAAATATTGTGAAAATTAAAGCGATGTATAATGCTTCGATGGAACAGATAAAAATTGCTTTTCCTTCTGAATCAGTTGAACTTTTTGGATTAGGAATTGCTCCTGCTTCAGGTTCTAAATTTAGCGTTATTAATGATTTAAAAGATACTAAAAAAATTATTTCTGCTATTAAACTAGTGAATGAAACTAAACAAAGCAAACCAAAAGTAGTTACTCTTGAAGATATCTTTAGTAATGATGATAGTGAAAGAATTTTAAAAGTGATTTTAAAAGCAAAATCATTTGGGAGTTTAACTGCTTTAAAAGAAGAATTAATTAAAATTGATAAACCTTATGGAAAAGTTGAAGTAATAAGAGCTGATGTAGGAGAAGTTTCTAATTCTGATATTTCTCTTGCGGAAGCTTCACAAGCAAAAATATATACCTTTGAATTATCTTCAAAATATGATGTTAATACTGGGACATACAAAGTTCAAAATTTCAATATTATTTACGAATTAATTGAAGAAGTAAATCGTATTATTGATGGACTTAAAAAGACTGAATATATTGAAGAATATATTGGTGAATTTAAAATTCTTAAAATTTTTGAATCATCAAAATTTGGTGTTATTCTTGGTGGTAGTGTTACTGGTGGAATAATTCCTAAAGATGGAATTGTTAAAATTTTTGATTTTCGTGAAAATGAAGTTTTTAAAAGTAAAGTCAAAACGTTAAAAATCGAAAAAAATAATGTAAAAGAAGTAAAAGTTGGAAAAGAGTTTGGAATTGTCTTTGAAGATATGGACTTTAACTTCCAAGAAGGAGCTTCAATTAAAGTTTATAAAGAGGTCGAAAAAAGTGAATAAAAAAGAAAATTTAGCATCAAAAATTCAAATTATTATTTCTCAAGCATTGCTTGAAGAAGTAAATAATCCAATGCTAAAAGAAGTTACCGTTACTAGTGTAGAAATGATTAACGGTGGAGATATTGCCAATGTTTATTATAGTATTTTAAATGAAGAGGAAGAAGAAGCATTTGCTTATGAATTGAAAAAAGCTACTTCTTTTTTCTCTCAAATAGTATCAAAAAATTTAACCGTACGTAAAGCACCAAAAATTGTCTTTATTTATGATTTAAAGTTAAAACATCTTAATGAAGTAGATGAGATGTTTAAAAAAATTAAATAGGAAAAAAATGTTTTATATAATTGACAAACAAGCTAATTCAACGTCTAGAGATACCGTTGATGAATTATTAAAAAAAATCGGAGTTAAAAAAGGAGGTCATTCCGGAACTTTAGATCCGTTTGCTACCGGCCTTTTAATTATCGCCACAGAAAATGATACTAAATATCTTGATCGATTTTTAGAATCTAAAAAAACTTATACAGGAACTATGTTCTTCGGAAAAACTACAGATACTTTAGATATTGATGGTAAAGTAACTGAAGAAGTTGAAGGAGTTAATATTCAACTTCAAGACCTAGAAAAAGTAGTTAATGAACACTTTGTTGGAAAAATTAAGCAAATGCCACCACGTTATTCCGCAAAAAAAATAAATGGAAAAAAAGCTTATGAACTTTCTCGTAATAATGAGGAGTTTGAATTAAAAACAGTTAAAAAACTAATTTTTGATTTTAAAGTAAAAGAAACTTCTACACCAAATGAGTTTAGTTTTGAAGTTACTGTTTCTTCGGGAACATATATTAGAGCACTTGCTAGAGATATCGGAAGAAAACTTGAGGTTCCGGGAATGCTTACATCGCTTAGACGCACTAAAATTGGTAATGTTGATGTTAAACTTGCACAACCACTTTCAACACCATTAGAAGCCCTAAAAACCCATTCTGTAACGGAATTAACAAAAATAAAAATGATTACTATCAGAGATGACTTAATTAAGTTAGTTCTTGAAGGTAAAAGAACTAATTTTGATGGTTATGATGGTTTTGAAGAAGATGAACTTATTTTTGTTAATCTTGATAAAACAATTGAAATTTTAGTTCGTAAAGTAGACCGCGATAAAACTTATAAAATTCAAAAAAGAATTAGATAAATGAAAATTATTGATTTTAATCATAATCTTGATGAGGTTATTTTTTCAAAACCAACAACTTTAGTAATTGGTAAATTTGAAACCTTCCATCTTGGACATCAAGTATTGATTCATCAAGCAAAAAAAGCTGCTCTTGCTAAAAATCATGATTTGATAGTTATGCTTTATGATTTAGATGTTTTTTCAAAACCAACAATTTTTACTAATGAAGATCGAATTAGAATTGCGACAAAATTAGGAATAGAAAATTTATTATTTTTTATTGGTGATAATGAAAATTATCGTCTTTCTTTGGAAGAATTTGTTAAAATCATTAAACATAAATATGGTGTTAAATCTGTTTTTGTTGGTAGTGATTTTAAATTTAATAAATTTGAAGGAGACTTGGAATATTTTTCTAATTTAATTGAAGTTGAACAAATCAAACAAGTAAAACAAGATAATTTTCCAGTTTCTTCTTCAATTATTAAATCGTTTTTAATGAGTTCTGAAATCGATCAAGCAAATAGTTTTTTAGGATTCAATTATTTTTATAGTGGAAGAGTTATTCCTGGAAAAAATTTTGGAACATTATTACTTAAAGTTCCAACTGCAAATATAAAAAGAAAAAATATTATTCAAATAGGTAATGGAATTTATTTTTCTTATTTAATCTTTGATGGGAAAAAATATCCTTCAGTTACCTCAATCTACAGTAATGATACTTTATCTAATGATGGAGTAATTCATTATGAAACTTATATTTTAAATTTTAATAAAAATATTTATGGAAAAAACGTAAGAGTTGAGTTAGTTAAGTTTCTTCGTTTTCCAAGAAAGTATGGAAACATTGAAGCGTTAAAAAAAGCAATCAATGATGATATTAAAGAAGCAATAAAATATTTTTCAAAAAACTAAAAAAAATATATCATTTATTATATAATAAAAAAAGAAAAGAAAGAAGTTTAGATATGATTTTAGAACAAAGCACAAAACAAGAAATTATAGAAAATTTTAGATTACACGAAAGTGATACTGCTTCACCAGAAGTCCAAGTAGCTTTATTGACAAAAGATATTAAAAATCTTACTGAACATTTAAAAGTTCATCATAAAGATAAACATTCAAAACTTGGTTTATATAAAAAAGTTTCGTATCGTGCTAGCCTATTAAATTATTTAAAAAATAAAGACGAAGAAAGATACTTTGCTTTAATTAAAAAAGTAGGTTTAAGAAAATAATAATTTTCTCATTTCTTTTAAAAAATACTGTCATTTTTAATGACAGTATTTTTTCTATTATTTTATTTTTCTCTTTTTCAACTTTTAACAATTATTTCCGGAGGAATTTTTATTAGTTGGTTATTAACATCAGTAGCAATAAGTCTATAATTTAAACTATTTTTAAGATATTTTTCTAAAGAGACGTTTGCTTTAGATAAAATCTCTTCTACCCAAAGATTAAATTTATATTTTGCAAGAATTGCAGCTGCTGCAATTTCTAAATATTTACTTTCTCCTTTTGTTTCAAAAATAATTTTTCCTTGATAAATTTCACTATTTGTCTTTGATAAATATTCATAGTATTTTTTTTCATTAATAAATTGATCAATTACACTTTGTCTTGAAATTTTATTTCCTAATTCATTATGAATATTATTGTGAAGAACTGCATTAAGTAATTTAACATTAATTCCTTTATAATATTGTTTATTGAAGTTTTCTGGATTTACAGAAATACATTTATGAATTGTTTCTTGTTCTAGTAGTTTTCCTAAAATCATGATTTGTTTATAATTCATTTTTTTAGAATCGATTACTCCTTTCAAGAAAAAATATTTTTTTTGTTCTAAATTTTTAAAACTTAAACCACAAGTAATTAATGGTCCTATTGGTTCTCCAACACCTACTTCATCACTTCCAATATATAATTCATTATCCATAATAGTTTTAATTAAAATGGTTTCTAATCTTTTGTTTAGTTTGTTTCCTTCTATTGTAATGGTAAAATTTTTATAAATAGTTATTTTATTTTCTTCAAATTTTATTATCATAAAAACATATGAACTACGAGAATATTGTTCTTCATAATTTTTCAATGTTTTTAAAAATGATAAAATTTCACTTTGAGATTTTGCTTTTATTGTGATAAACATATATACTAAATATATTACATATTTATAAAAAAATAACATTTATATATAGGTGATATAATTTATTCATTAAAAAAGGATAGTTATGAATATTGGAATAGATATTATCGAAAACAAAAGAATTGCTAAAAAACTTAAAAACGACGCTTTTATAAAAAAAATATTTTCAGAAAAAGAATTAGAAAAATATAATTCTATTCATAATAAACAATCTAAAATTGAATTTGCTTCTGGAAGATTTTCAGCAAAAGAAGCAATTGTTAAAGCTTCAAATAAATCATTATTGTTTCATAAAATTGAAATAATAAATTCAATATCGGGAATGCCTGAAGTTTATTATGAATCAAAAAGAAAAAAAAATATCATTCTTTCTATTTCTCATGAAAGAAAAACTTCGGTTAGTGTTGCGATAATTAATTAACAAGAAAAAAAGAAAAAAGGAAAAAACCAATGGAATTTTTTAAAAATATTTTAAGGATGTTTACTGCGCCATTTATGTATTTAAATTTTCTTTATGGGGCAAGAAGAACTCGTAAATGAATGAAAAAAAATGAAAAGTTACAAGATGAAACTTTTCATGATTATGAAAAAAGATGGAAATATATTGTTAAGAAAGCAAAAACTTTTACTAAAGCTTTGGGAGTAAATGTTAAAGTAATAAACGAGGAAAATAAACCTAAAGGTTCTTACTTATTAATTTCTAATCATTCTTCAAATTTTGATGGATTTTATTTACTTCCAGTATTGGGAGAAAAAGCACCAGCTACTGCAATAGCAAAAAATACTTTAGAGGATTCAACGGTAAGAGGATATTTTCAAGCATCTGAAACGTTTTTTGTATTTCCTAACAATCTTAGAAAATCATTAGTTAATTTTGGACGTGCCGGAGAATGAGCAAAAAATAATAAAAGAGGAGTAGTTATTTTTCCTGAAGGAAAAAGAAATTGAAATGCTGAGTTGGGTGAATTTCATGCAGCTTCTTTTAAAATTGCACAAAGAAATTATTTACCAATTCATCCTATTACTATCTTAGGGACAATCGAAGCAAGAAAATGATATAAATTTAATTCTAGGGAAGTACAAATAATCTTTCATAAACCGATCAAAGCTTCCGAAGTGATGAGAATAAGTACAGAGAAATTATCTGAAAAAGTAAGAAATATTATTAATGCTCCATTATTAGAATATGAAAAACAATTTCAAGGAAAAGAATTAGAAAAACATAATAAAGAAAAAGAAAGACTTGAAAAAAAACAAAAAAACTTTGAAGAAAAATTAGAAATTAAAATGAAAAAGCTTGAAGACAAAAATAAAAAAACGGAAGCAAAAGCAAAAGATAAAAAAATTAAAAAACTCAATAAACAAACTAAGTCAAAAAAAACTAATTCAAAAAAAAATAAAAAATAATTAAAAAAGGAATAAAATGAATATTATCCAACTTATAGAAAAAAAAGGAAATAATTTTAGTTTAACAGAAGAAGAGTTAAAATTTTTGTTTCAAGAATATCAAGAAAAACGAATGTCTGACTATCAAATGTCTTCATTATTGATGGCAATTAAAATTAATGGATTAAATGAAGAAGAACTTTTCATATATACAAAAATTTTATTGGATTCAGGGAAAACAATTACTTTTAATGATTTAGAGAGGAGAGTTGATAAACATTCTACTGGTGGAGTTGGAGATAAAGTTTCATTACTTCTTGCTCCGATTTTAGCTGCAAATAAGATTAACATTGGTAAATTATCTGGAAGAGGATTAGGTTTTACTGGTGGAACAATTGATAAGTTAGAATCAATTCCTGGTTTTAATGTTGATCTTACTCTTGAAGAATTTGTTTCCAACTCTCAAGAACATGGGATTTCTCTAATTGGTGCTACTTCAGAATTTGCTCCATTAGACAAATCAATTTACGCCCTTAGAGATGTAACAGGAACTGTAGGTTCTTTGGAATTAATCGCTGCTTCAATAATGTCAAAAAAATTAGTTACTAATTCAAAATATATTTTTATAGATCTTAAATGTGGAAGTGCTGCTTTCTTTAAAACAAAAGAAGAAGCTTTAAAAGCGGCAAAATTATTTAAAAAAATTGGTTTATATTTTGGAAGAAAAATTTTTGTTATGATTTCAACTATGGAACAACCTTTAGGAAATTTTATTGGTAATAAACTTGAAGTTTGGGAAACGATTGATATTTTAAGAAACGAAACTAAAAATGATGCTTTTTTATTAACAAAAGAAATTGCTTCTTATATTATTGCCGAAATTAATAAGGTTTCTTTTGAAGAAGCAAATATGTTGGTAGATAAGGTTATAGAAGATCAAAGCGCCTTTAATAAGTTTATCGAATGAATTAAAATTCAAGGGGGAGAGATAGAAGTTTTTCTTAAACAAAAAAGAATTAATACTAAATATATCTATCCAATTAAAACTTCTTCAGAAGGTTATGTTTCTTTTCAAGAAGTTGATAAACTTGGATATGCTGTTGTTGATCTCGGTGGTGGAAGAAAACAACTTCATGATAAAATTAATTATAATGTTGGTATTCAAGTTTTAAAGAAAACCAATGATTATGTTAAAAAATTTGATGAAATAATGTTAGTTTATTCTGATAAAGAACTTTCTACAAAATTTTTAAATCATTTAAAATCTTTAATAAAAATAGAACAAAATAAAGTTCCTTTTGAAATGGTGATAGAAACAATAGTATGGTAAAAATAAAATCTTCTAATGCATTTAAAAAATATCTTGAAGAAGAAGAAACAACAAAACTTTTCTTTAGAATAAATGAGTTTGATGGGCCACTTGATTTACTACTTTTATTAATTAAAGAAAAAAAGATGGATATTCTAGATATTAACTTAAGTGAAATTGCAGATCAATATATTGGGATATTAATGCAAGATGTCAACATTAATTTAGATGAAGCATCAGAATATTTTTTAATTGCTTCAAAACTCTTAGCAATTAAAACAAGACAAATTGTAGATTTACAAAATCGTGAAGAATTAATTATCGATAGCGATGAAGAAAATCTAATTGAAACATTATTAAAATATGAACAAGTAAAAAAAGCTTCACAAGAAATTGCAAAAATTTTTGATGAAGTTAAAATTATGGATAAAATTGATGATGATTTGGAACAATTTTTAAAACAACATAAAAACTTAGAAAATGTTGTTTATAAAAATAAACAAGAAGAGTTAGCGAGAGAATTAGAAAAAATAATTTTACAAGGAAAAAAAATAAATGAACCAATTCCTACAATTAGAAGAAGAAAAATTTCTATTGAAGAAGTAATGAAAGGGATTTTAGATGAAGTTCAGGTTAAAAAATCAGTTTCTTTTAAAAAACTTATCAAAGGAAAAGATAATTTTTTAATTGCATATTTATTTTTAGCAATTTTAGAATTAACTTCCAAGAAGAAAGTGATTACAATTGAAAAAAAGAAGGACATAATAATTAAGAGACATGAATAATTCACTAAAAACGCAATTGATTGAAGGAATTTTATTTTTAAAAGGAAAAGCAGGAATAAAGGTTGATGTTTTAAAAACTATTCTAAAGGTAGATGATGAAGAACTTTTAGCATATATAGAACAAATCAATGATAAGTATCACCGTTTAAATACTCCATTTATTATTAAAATGAATGGAGAAAAAATAAGATTAGCATTAAACAAGGAAACTTCAGAATTGATTTCAACACGTTTAAATAAACCCTTAAAAATAAAACTATCAAAAGCAACAATTGAAGTTTTAACTATTATTAGTTATTATCAACCAATAACAAGAACACAAATTGAAAAAATTAGAAAAGCAAATAGTGACTATATTATTGCAAGATTACAAAAACTAGAGTTAATTGAAGCTCCTGAAGTTGCCCACACTCCTGGTAATCCACGTTTATGAATTACTACTAATAATTTTTTAGAAGCATTTGATTTATCTTCACTTGAACAATTGCCAGATTATGATTCTAGAGATAAAATTGATAGTGCTCTTTTATCTAATTTAAATGAAGAAGAAATGACAGCACTAAATAAAAAGAAGGATAATAATCAAGAAGCAAAAAAACTTGAAAAGAAATAAAATGAATGATAATAAAGAGAGAATCCAGAAAATAATTTCTAATTATGGAAGTTATTCAAGGAGAGAAGTAGAACGATTAATTAAAGCAAAAAGAGTTACATTAAATGGTAAAACTGTATCTTTAGGAGAAAAAGCTTCTATTGATGATCTTATTAAAATTGATGGTAAAATAGTCAAATTTAAAACAAAACATTATTACTATTTAGTTAACAAACCCAAAGGATATATTGCTTCTAGAATTGATGATATGAACAAAAGGGTAATTGATTTAGTCCCCAACCCTTCCAACAGAAATCTTTTTACTATTGGAAGGTTAGATGTTAATACCACAGGTTTGATTATTGTTACAACTGATGGAAAATTATCTGATTTAGTAAATAGTCCAAAATCTAAAGTAGCTAAAACTTATCTTGTTTGGCTATCACATCCTTTAGTAAGAAGTGATTTTGCTAAAATAAGAGAAGGAATTACCTTAGATGATGGGGTAGTTACTAAACCAGTTAAAAAAGTTAAAGTAATCAATAATACTCAAAAAAATTATTTAGTAAAAATGACTATTTATGAAGGTAAGAAAAATCAAATTAGAAGAATGTTTAAAGAACTTAATAATGAAGTAATAAATTTAAAAAGAATTCAAATCGGATTATTAGTATTAGATAATAATTTAGAAAGCGGTAAATACCGAAGAATTCAAAAAGAAGAGATGTATGAAGCACTCAAACAAACTTATAAATAAAGAAAGAAATTAAGAAGGTAAAAAAATATGAACACAAAATCATTAGCAATCGTTGGAACACAATGGGGTGATGAAGGAAAAGGAAAAATTACAGATTATTATGCAGCGCATGCAGAAATGGTAGTCAGATATCAAGGTGGAAATAATGCTGGACATACAATTAAATTTGACAATAAAGAATTTTCTTTAAATCTTTTACCATCGGGAATTTTTAATCCAAATATTACTAATGTTCTTGCTTCGGGAACGGTTATTGATGTTATTCAATTAGTAAAAGAAATTAAACGTATTGAGGAACAAGGAATTAAAGATTATCAACTTTTTATTTCAGATAAAGCTCATGTTATTTTTCCATATCATATTCAAATGGATGGAATGTTTGAAGATTTAAAAACTGAAGAAAATAAAATTGGAACTACTAGAAAAGGAATTGGACCAACTTATTCTGATAAAGCTTTAAGAGATGGAATAAGAATTTGTGACCTACTTAATGCTAAAAAATTATCTTCTAAGATTAAAGATAATTTAGCAATTAAAAATAAAATTTTCACAGCATTTGGATTAAAAACTTTTACTTTTGAAGAAATTTATCAACCATATTATGATGCAGGACAATTTCTTAAATCAAAAATTACTGATACTTCAAGATTGGTAGAAAACTTTTTAAAAGCAAATAAAAAAGTTTTATTTGAAGGAGCTCAAGGAGTAATGTTATGTTTAGATCATGGTACTTATCCTTTTGTCACTTCATCATCACCAACTTCTTCCTCTATTCCTTATAACGTTGGAATTTCTCCTAAACTTTTATCAAATACTTTAGGAGTAGTAAAAGCTTATTCAACAAGAGTTGGTGCAGGAGCATTTCCATCTGAATTACAAGATCAAATGTTAGCAAATGATATTAGAATCAAAGGAAATGAATTTGGAACAGTTACTAAAAGACCAAGAAGAATTGGTTGATTTGATGCAGTTATTTTAAGACATGCCATTAGAACAAGTGGAATAGATTTTATTGCTGTAACGTTATTAGATGTTTTAAGTGGATTAAAAGAAATTGAAATTGTTGATAGTTATTTACTTGAAGGTAAAAAAATAGATTTTGTTCCTTCAGATGTTGAAATCTTTGAACAAGTAGAACCGGTAACTTTTAAAATGCCTGGTTGAGAAGAAGATATTACTCAAGTAAAATCTTTTGATGAACTTCCTCAAAATGCAAAAAATTATCTTTTAAAATTAGAAGAAATTTTAGAAGTAAAAATTTCTACTTTTTCAGTTGGCCCAGATCGTTCACAAACTATTGAAATCAAAGAGGTTTTTTAAGTAATGATTAAAAGATATTCTGTTGCAGAAATTGAAGCAATATGAACTGATGAAAATAAGTTTAAAACCTTTTTAGAAGTTGAACTAAAAACTATTGAAGCTTGAGTTAAATTAGGGGTAATTCCAAATGATGATTTACTTGTAATTCAAGAAACTGCTTCATTTGATTTAGAAAAAATTTATGAACTTGAAAAAGAAACTAAACATGATGTTATTGCCTTTACTAGAGCAGTATCAGAAACTATTCCAGGAATAGAAAAAAAATGAATTCATTATGGTCTTACTTCTACTGATGTTGTTGACACTGCTAATGCTCTTCTTCTAAAACAAGCAAACGATATTATTGAAAGCAAGATAGTAATGTTTATGGGTGTTCTTAAAAAAAGAGCTTATGAATTTAAAGATACTCCTACAATTGGAAGAACTCATGGTATTCATGCAGACATTACTTCTTTTGGTTTAAAATGAGCACTTTGATATGATGAAATGAATCGTAATTTAAAACGTTTTAAAGAAGTGAGAAAAGAAATAGAAATAGGAAAAATTTCTGGAGCGGTGGGAAACTTTGTAAATACCCCACCATTTGTTCAAGATTATGTTTGTCGTTCCTTTAAAATTTCTTCTTCTAATATCTCAACACAAGTCCTTCAAAGAGATCGTCATGCTAATTATATTTTTGTTCTTTCTTTGATCTCTTCTACTATTGCTAAAATTGCTTTAGAAGTTAGATCTTTACAAAGGAGTGAAATCTATGAAGTTCAAGAATTTTTTGATATTAAACAAAAAGGATCTTCAGCAATGCCACATAAAAAAAATCCCATTGCTTCTGAAAACATTACAGGAATAGCAAGAATTATTAGTGGTTATGTTAATCCAATGCTTCAAGATATTCAACTATGACATGAAAGAGATATTTCTCATTCTTCTGTAGAAAGAGTTATTCTCCCAGATGCAACTAATTTAATTGTTTATATGTTGAATCGTTATTCTAAAGTATTAAAAAATCTTTTAGTTTATCCTGAAAATATGATGAAAAATATCTACCATACTAATGGGGTAATTTTTTCTCAACGAGTTCTTAGTTATTTAGTTGAAACTTCTTCACTTTCAAGAGAAGAAGCCTATGATTTAATTCAAGAACTTGTTGCTAAAAGTTGAAAAGAAAAGATAGATTTTAAAGAATTATTACATTTAAACTTAGTTAAAGAACGTAATCTTTTTTCTCTTGAAGAACTTGATGAATTATTTAATTTAGATTTTTTTATGACACGAGTTGAAGAAATTTTTGAACGTGTTTTTAAAGAAAAATAAACTAATTAATTTTATTAAAAGAAATGAATATAAATAAAACCAAAAACCCTTAGAGATAATTATTTCTAAGGGTTTTTTTATTTTTATAATTCATTATAAAAAGTTCTAAATAAGTAATTTATACAATAATTATTCTTATAGATTTTTATAATTTAATTTTAATAATTTTATATTCTTTTTTTTAATAAAAATAATTGAAATAAATTAAATATTCTTTTAGTTTTTTATTCTCAATATAATTGTTTTATAAAAAACTAAAGGAAAAAAATAAAGGGAGAAAATAAAGGGAGAAAATGAAAAGGAAATTAAAATAAAAGTTTTTTTGATGTTTTATCTTTGGTGATATTTTTATTTTAAATATGTTTACAACAATAAGAATAATAATTAAATTATTAAGCTTTAATCCATTTAAAAAAATAGTTATATATTATGAAATTAATTTTAAATGATAAGGAGGGAGAAAATGAAACAAAGAGTAAAAAAACTTTTTGGAGTTACAACTATCACTGTTATTAGTTTAATAACATTATTTAATACTCCAAAAAGTAATTTAGTAAATCTAAATACAGATGTAAATCATTTTATTAGAAATTCTACAAGTGATTATCAACCAACTAATATTAAAGATTTACCAAACCAAGATTTAGCAATTTTCTCATTTGAAGAAATTGCTAAATCAAAAACAACAACAATTATTAAGTTGACTTTTAAAGATAAAGATAAACCACAATACTACATTTTAAACAATCATACAGGAAATTATTTCTTGCAAAAAGAAATGACTGATTGAGGTTTGGATTTTAAAAATGTTGGATTTGATAAAGAAAACAATGTTTTTCATTTTAGAAGTGAAGGTAGTGATAATCAAAATAATTATTGATATTTAATTGATAAAAATCAGTTTATTGAAAATGAAAATAACTTTAAATATTATGACAACATTACTTTTTCAATAAGACATGAAAGTGGCTGGACAAATCATTTCTATTTAG
>CAMZOE010000042.1 GCA_947330515.1 uncultured Mycoplasmataceae bacterium | reverse complement strand
TTAAAGTAATGTTAAATGAATTAATTTCTTTTATGAAAGTATTAGGATTAATACTTTCATTTGAATAGGAATCTCCTCTTCATTCAACAAGCAACTCTCCTTCTTTGATAGTTCCATTTTCATTATCAAAGTCTTTCCCATTTTCAAAAACATCATAATCATCTGAATTAATATATTCATTCATAGTATCTAAAGCTATTTTATTTAAATCATTTTTAACATCTTTAAATCGATAACTATCTTTTTCATTATCACTAAGATTATTAAAATAATCATCAAGATTTTTTTGAAGATAAAAATCATAATTAACATCTAGAATTAAACTTGAATCATTAAAATCTCTTAAATCAACTCATTCCATACTTGCACCATTTCAATTTGTTCCTATAGAACCAACAACTTTATTGGTGCTTGTTCCTGATGCAGTTATATAAGCACTAGAAACTAATTCATCATCTCTACTATCAAATAAAAAATTAAAATCATCTAAAGATAAATTCACTTTATAAACATCATCAAAATTTTTAACAAATGATTCTTCAATTGTTTCTTTTAAACTTTTTGTTTGTTCTTTTCCATCTTTATTTAATTTACTAGAAATACTAATTCTATTAATTGGAATCCTACTTCCATATCATTGAACTACATCATTTCAAATTTTAATAATAAAATAGAATCATTCATCAGTTTTATGATCTATCATATCTAAATCAACAACATTGTTTAACTTTGGAACTATTTTTTTAGTTTCAAAAGTGTTTAAATTATCAATTTCTTTATCATGGTAACCTAGTTTTTGAAGTTTATCATAATTCTCTTTACCCTGAATATCATCATATCAATATTTTTTAGGTTCAACATCATCGATTATTATTTTTTGATAACTTACTTTTCCAAATTTATCAATAACTTTAATTAAAAATCTTTCTCCTTTTTTATCAATTCTATATTTTTTGTTTTGATCTAATTTTTGACCTCCAATAAAAACTCCATCAATTACTTCATCATCAATTTCTACATCAGATTCATATGGACTATAAAATCCATCAATTACTTTTTTATCTTTATCTAAATAAACATGTCTTTTAACTTTTTCTTTAGTAGGTACTTCTTCCA
>CAMZOE010000041.1 GCA_947330515.1 uncultured Mycoplasmataceae bacterium | reverse complement strand
TTGTTCAAAAGGATTATGTGTTTTCATAGTAAATTTATCTTGAAAATTAATAATTGTCATAATCTCTTGAATTGATTCTGTAATTTTTTCTCAAATTTTTAATATCTTTTCTCATTCTATATTATCAATAGCAATAATTGATGTAATTGTTTTTAAACTTTCTTCTTGTTTACTTGAATTCATTCTTGATACCTCTCTTTTAATGATTTTAATGATTCTTTATCATTAAAATTATAAGGGTAATTGCTTTTAATTAATCTATCAATAACATCTTTCTTTTTAGAAAGAAGATACATACAATTTTCTTGATATCAGTTTTCATAATTTAATAAAGCTTTATTAAGAAAAAAATTGCATTGTTTCTCTAGAATAATAAGTTTTTCTTTTGGGATTAAAGGTAGATAAACTAAAAATAGAAAAGGCATTCCTTCACCGTTAATATATTTGTTTAAGATAATTTTATTTCTTTTTTCTTCTTGAAGAAGAAGTTTTTTAATCTTTTTCTCATCTATTGCTAGTCCTAAAACTAAATAACTTTGATATTTGAAAAATTTAGCAAGCGGTCCGTTAAAACCATTTAATTCACTATCAAAGTGATTAATATATTCTTGTTCTTTAACTTCTACTTCTTCAATCTCTTGTCAACTAGTTTTTTCAATAATTTCCCATTTTATCTTTTCAAAAGATAAATTATTTTGTAGCATAAATCAAAACAATTTAAAATAAAAAGCATATTTTGGAGGAAGTTTCCCTTCTTTAGTAATTTCTAAAAAATTTTTACCTTCTAAATCATTATAAGGTTTATTATTTGCTACTTTTTTAAATGCAATAAGATGAGTTTTGATTCGTTGATCAATATTTTTAGAAACCCCAATATATGAATATTCTTTATTTTCATGAGTAATTCATATTCTATATATTCCACTAGTTTTATGATTAATTTCTTTTGTCATTTTTAATCACTCCTTTTCTTTTAAGAATATCAGTTTTATTAAAAAATAGAGTTTTATTTTTACTTATAAAAAACTGAAAAAAACCTTGTTTTTTTTCTTATTTTTTCATCATTATTTTGCTAAAAATTTAAAAAAGTTTTTTAAAACATATGTTTTTTAAGGGTCAAATATGGTCAAAAAGGTAAAGAAATAAAAAACTTTTTTTCAAAATACCCCTCTAAAACCCCTTAAAATAAGGTTTTTAGCACTTTTTTTGTTATAATGGTTTTGATCTATTAACATTTATTACTGCAATTAAACGAAGTTAAGAATAACTTAACCGCTTTAGCTGTTTTGATCTATTAACATTTATTACTGCAATTAAACATTATTGCTGCAAACATGTTCTAATTATAAGTTTTGATCTATTAACATTTATTACTGCAATTAAACGTTGAGATAGAAAAAACAGTTGCTATTAGAGTTTTGATCTATTAACATTTATTACTGCAATTAAACTTATCTGTAGTAGGAAACGAATTAGGAATTGTTTTGATCTATTAACATTTATTACTGCAATTAAACTTTGTTAATCCAAATATTTTTGTATGAGAAGTTTTGATCTATTAACATTTATTACTGCAATTAAACTGTTTTGCTTGTGGATTCCACATCATTTGTGTTTTGATCTATTAACATTTATTACTGCAATTAAACATGAATGTTTTTCATATCCATTATCATCTAGTTTTGATCTATTAACATTTATTACTGCAATTAAACCAACTACAAAACCAAATTATGGAACATGAGGTTTTGATCTATTAACATTTATTACTGCAATTAAACGTTTAGCTTTTCTAGTTACCATTACTAAATGTTTTGATCTATTAACATTTATTACTGCAATTAAACGAAAGTAAAGAATTAGGAATTACAGGTAGAGTTTTGATCTATTAACATTTATTACTGCAATTAAACTTTAAACCATCCTTAACCTACCACATTTTAGTTTTGATCTATTAACATTTATTACTGCAATTAAACTACATTAAATTCAATGATAGATTTATATGTGTTTTGATCTATTAACATTTATTACTGCAATTAAACTACAATAATATTTTCGAAGGAGGCTTAGATGTTTTGATCTATTAACATTTATTACTGCAATTAAACTCGCTTTTACCATTGATAATGTTAGATATAGTTTTGATCTATTAACATTTATTACTGCAATTAAACTAATAAATATAAAGATTATGATCGTTATCCTGTTTTGATCTATTAACATTTATTACTGCAATTAAACAAGTCATTGACTGTTTAAAATCAAAATCAAGTTTTGATCTATTAACATTTATTACTGCAATTAAACTGTTATCGTCGTTATCTGTTATTTTATTGAGTTTTGATCTATTAACATTTATTACTGCAATTAAACAAATATTAGCTACTAGCATTGATAAAACAAGTTTTGATCTATTAACATTTATTACTGCAATTAAACAATTCATAATTTCTGTCTAATTTGACACGTGTTTTGATCTATTAACATTTATTACTGCAATTAAACTGAAGAAGGATTTATTGAATTATTAACTCTGTTTTGATCTATTAACATTTATTACTGCAATTAAACCAATTAATAGATCTACCAGAAAAGAAGTAAGTTTTGATCTATTAACATTTATTACTGCAATTAAACTTTTTTTATATTAAAGCTACAGAGATTTTCGTTTTGATCTATTAACATTTATTACTGCAATTAAACTCATTAGTAGTAATGCAACACCTGGAGCAAGTTTTGATCTATTAACATTTATTACTGCAATTAAACGAAACTTCTAAATCGAAAGTTATTACTTTTGTTTTGATCTATTAACATTTATTACTGCAATTAAACTTACATCTAAAAATCCTTTTGTAATTAAATGTTTTGATCTATTAACATTTATTACTGCAATTAAACCTTAAAGGTCTAGCTCTAGCAAATGTAGATGTTTTGATCTATTAACATTTATTACTGCAATTAAACAACCGCTTTTGACTTTTGACAAAAAAGTATGTTTTGATCTATTAACATTTATTACTGCAATTAAACTCTCGCTAATGAACTCAATGTAGTCTATATGTTTTGATCTATTAACATTTATTACTGCAATTAAACTTTTTCAATTTTTTTTTTGTGAGGAAATGTTTTGATCTATTAACATTTATTACTGCAATTAAACTACAAAGACGAACGCTACGTTATCGAAACCGTTTTGATCTATTAACATTTATTACTGCAATTAAACAAAATTCGCTTAAATCGAAATTGTCTAAATGTTTTGATCTATTAACATTTATTACTGCAATTAAACTCACCATTAGCATTGAAGGTTGATACATGTGTTTTGATCTATTAACATTTATTACTGCAATTAAACATTTTCCATTTTTATCCTTTCTAATAAAATGTTTTGATCTATTAACATTTATTACTGCAATTAAACCGAAACTTCTAAGTCAAAAGTTATCACTTTGTTTTGATCTATTAACATTTATTACTGCAATTAAACATCGTAGCGACATTCCGAAACAATTGTTAAGTTTTGATCTATTAACATTTATTACTGCAATTAAACTAACCATTATTAATTCGCTCAATTTGATAAGTTTTGATCTATTAACATTTATTACTGCAATTAAACAAAGTAATTGATGCAACTTTAACTGATATTGTTTTGATCTATTAACATTTATTACTGCAATTAAACATTATCAAAATTGCATAGTCTAACCTCCCAGTTTTGATCTATTAACATTTATTACTGCAATTAAACATATTCAGGAATACCATTTACCTCTTATAAGTTTTGATCTATTAACATTTATTACTGCAATTAAACTATGGTAGTTATGGGCATTTTAGTAGAAAAGTTTTGATCTATTAACATTTATTACTACAATTAAACTTTAATGGAAATGAAACAATTCGTTATATAGTTTTGATCTATTAACATTTATTACTGCAATTAAAGGATTGGTAATATTCATTTCATTCCTACCAGTTTTGATCTATTAACATTTATTACTGCAATTAAACTTTGCTTTTGGTTTTTCGACTTTCCCAACTGTTTTGATCTATTAACATTTATTACTGCAATTAAACAAAAAACTTTTTTGGATGAAAACACTCTAAGTTTTGATCTATTAACATTTATTACTGCAATTAAACAATCATAGAGTATATATATATACATATATATAGTTTTGATCTATTAACATTTATTACTGCAATTAAACATAACTTTTGAATTGATAACTTCTCTTGATGTTTTGAGCTATTAACATTTATTACTACAATTAATCTAATATTTCTTATTTTTTACTTTTTTAATGATATTTATTTTTTGGTAACAATAAAAAAATATACAGCAAATCTTTATTTTTGTATTAGAATTTTATTAAAGTAAAAAATAAAGATATGGAGTATATTTATGAAAGAAAAATAAGTTAAAAAAACCATTGGATTGGACATTGGAACTAAATCCCTTGGGTGATCAATAATTGGTAAAAATAAAGAAAATAATGAATGAGATATTATTGATTTTGGAGTAAGAATATGGGATGCTCCTGAAGTATCTAAGACACTAGATACTTCAGCTAAAGTAAGGAGAGAAGCGCGTTCTTCAAAGAGAATGTTTCGCAGAAGAAGAGCGAGAATTAAAGATTTAAAAGATTATTTAGTAAATGAACTCAATTTAATTTCTTATAAAGAAATTAATGATCATTTCGATAAATTAAAAGAAAAAAACGACTATAGTGTTACAAATAAAAAATATAGAAATGATATTAATCCTTTATTTTTAAGATATAGAGCTATTAAAAATGAAGAAAAATTAACTTCTTTACAATTAATTATTGTTTTACTTTCATTTGCAAAAAGAAGAGGTTATGAAAATAAATTTAGTTTTGAAGAAGACAAAGGTGGATATGGTAGTTCTTCAAAAAAATTTATTGGTAAAACCGAAGAAGGAAATAAAAAATATCAATTCCCTATTCTTGCGATTATGGAAGATGATTTTTTTAAATCAAATAATATAGGTAAAGAACAAGAATATTTTTATCGTAATCGTAAAAATAATAAAATAAATAAAAGCGATAAAAATAAAGAAGTTGAAAGAGAACAAATTTTATTTTTAACAAAAGATAATAAAGAAGAATTAAGAAAAATTTTAGCAATTCAACAAAAATTTTATTTAGAATTAACTAATGAAAGAGTTGATTTTATTTTAGATGAAATTATTTTTAGAAAAAGAGATTTTGAAGATGGTCCTGGACCAAAACAAGAAAACTTAAAAGAATCATGAAAAAATTCTTTAAATAAAATTAATTATTATAAACCGTTTATTGAAAATGTTGGAAAATGTCGTTTTGTTGAAGGTGAATATAGAACTAATCCTTTTTCTATATTAGGTGATTTATTTTTAATTCAAAATTATTTAGGACAAGTGTTTCCTAAAAATGTTTTAAAAGTTAAAAAGATTGATAATATTACTCTTAAAAAAATTGCTAAAGAAATTATTAATGAGTATTTAAACAATTTTGTTTTAGATGAAAAAATATTTACTAAAATTTTAAAAAATAATAATCTTATTTATTCAGAATTTGATAATTTTAAAAAAATGGAAAAAAATAATCCTTTAGAGCAATTATTTTTAGCTTCACTTGCTAAAATTAAACAACCGTTTGCTTTTAAAGAAACTTTAAAAGAATACCTTTCTTCGATTAATTTAAATGAGTTATCATTTGATGCTTTTGAAAATAATCCTATAAATAAATTAGGAAAAGTATTATATGAAAATAAAACTCCTTCAAGAATTGTTAATAAAATTAAAGAGTTAGAAATTAAAAATCTTAATCCAGACGAAGTAGAAATATGAATTAAAAAATTTAATGATCAATTGAAAAAAGTTAAAAATAGAACATTTAGTGTTTCAAGTAAACATATTTTTAACGCTTTGGAAAAACTCTTACAAGAAGGAATTATTATTAGTGAATATCAAGCAGAATTAGAAAAAAAACAAAAACAAGAAGCAATTAATAAAATTGAAAATAATAATAGTAATAATTTTTTATCACTTCCAAAAGATCAAGATATGAAAAAAAATGCAGTTGTTTTTAGATCAATTAATCAAACAAGAAGAGTATTAAAACAAATTTTTAAAACTTATGGACCGATTGAAACTGTAGTTCTTGAAACTGCAGGTGATTTATATAATGAAATTTCTGTAAGAAAAAGAATTTCAAATCAACAAGAAAGTTTAGTAAAAGAAAAAGAAGAACGTTCCAGAAGATTAAAAGCTTTAGGGGTTAATGTTACAGGAGCAAATGATTTAAAACTTAGACTTTTTGATTCTCAAAAAGATTTAAAAGAAATTAGTAAAAAAAATGTTCGTTCTATTGATCCATATTCTTTATATAAAGATAATATTGAATATATAAATGAAAGAGATATTTTTACATCAAAATATGAAGTAGATCATATTATTCCCTATTCAAAATCAAATGATGATTCACTTGCTAATAAAGTTTTAGTATCAAGAACAAATAATCAATTAAAAGGTAATAGAACTCCTTATCAATGAATTACTAATAGCTTTGGAGAAAAAGCTTTTGATAATTTCAAAAAAAATATTAAAACTTATTATTTCAAAGGAAACAAAAATTTAGGTAAGTTTGCAAGAAGAAATGAAAATTTACTGAAAAAAAACTTTTCAAGAGAAAGTTATCTTGAAAACGAAACTGCCAAAATAAATGATACTAGATATATTACTAGTTATATTGCTAATTATTTAGAATTAGAAATGGAAAAGTATAAACGTATTAATGGATTGAATTACACTCCAGAGATAATTACTTTAAATGGTAATGTTACTTCATATATGAGAAGAGTATGATTGAGCAATGATAATTGAGGTAATTTTTTAAAACCAAGAAATATTACTCCTTTCCATCATGCTATTGATGCTATCATTCTTGCTAATCTTTTTGATAAATATCAAGCATTTTATTCAAATTTAATTTTAAGAATTGAAAAATTTTATTGAGATCAATTTAATTTTGTCAAAAAACACGATATTGATTTTGAAACAACAAAAAGTTTTTTTGAAAATTATCAAAACATTATCGAATATCAAATAAAATTTGCAACAAGATATTTCAAAACTGAAGAAGTTGAAGAAGAAACTATAAAAGCTGCCAAAATTGCTAAACAAAATAAAATGATTGAAGAAGTTAAATTATTATTTGAATATTTACTAATAAATATCCAAGAAAAAAATGTTCTTGATTTTAAAACAGATCCTAATATTAATTACTTATTTGCTCCAATTGTAAGTAATCTTGATGAAAAAGTAGAAAACTTAATTCCAATTAAAATTTCTATTAAAGAAGAAGTTATTAAAGAAGATATTAAACAAACTAATATTGAAGCAAACATGATGGATATTCCACAAGATGAAGTTGATAATAAACGTTTATCAAATACTGATAAAAACGAATTAAGAAGAAAGAATATTATTCTAGAAGAAATTGTTTCTCCACAAGATTGAGCTCAAAAAAATAATCGTGAAATTAAAGATTTCCCTTATATTTCTTATAAAGAAAATTATAAACGCTCAGGTAATTTTGCAAAAGCAAATCCAATTAAAAAAGAAGTTGTTTTAGGAAAAATGATTGACTTTTTAATCCAAGAAGAAAAAGCTCATCAAAAAGAAGTGAAAACTATTGGTATGGTAGATGCTAAACGAGAAATTGCTAATTCTAAAGCTAGAATTGTTGATTTACAAGAGCAACTAAAAACAAAAAACTATCTTTCCCTTACTAAAGAAAATATTGATCGTCAAGGAATTTATGTATTTTCTGGTGAAAATTATTATGAAACTTCAGAATATTTAGGTTTAAGATTTAATGAAGAAACACATAAATTTGAAAAATATAATCTTTTTAATGCTATTAAAAATGGTAAAAATAAACAAAATAAAAATGAGTTATTAATTGTTAGAAATACTACTTTTAAATTAAAAGATGAAGATTGATTTTATAATTATAAAGGATTTAGTGGAGTTGGTTTTGCTAAATCGCCAAATCTTCTTTATTATTCAAGTGTTCCAACATTAAGAATTACTTTTAAAGAATCGGATAAAGTTTCAGAACATTCACCAATTATTTATTCTATTTCATCTTTAATTAATAAAATTGAAGGAATTGTGGAAATTAATACTTTAGGAAAATATCAAGGAATAAGAAAATTAACTAATTTATAAGAAGTTAAAAAGGTATTTAAGATGGCATGAAAAACAGTTTTTGTAAGTCAAAAAGCATCTTTTAGTATTAAGAATAAACAACTAAAGATTTCTATTGAAGATGAAGAAAAAGGCAAACAAGAATGAACTGAAAATTTAGAAGATATTGATACAATTTTAATTGATAATCTTTATTCTTCTTTTACTACACCGATGATTATTGAAGCATCTAAATGTAATGTTCCTATTCTTATTACTGACCAAAAACATGATCCAAAAAGTATTATTTTACCAATATATGCTGCAGAAAATATTTTAAAGAATTTTTATTGTCAGGTTGAAATGAATAAAAGAACTAAAGGAAAAATTTGACAAAATATTATTAAAGCTCAAATTCATAATCAAATTTTAGTTCTTAAAGCAGTTAATGCTGCTCCAGAAATAATTGAAAGAATGGAGATGTTGCTTGAGAATGTTTTAATTGGTGATGAAAAACAATCCGAAGCGCAAGCAGCAAGAATTTTTTTTAAAGAACTATATGGAGTTGATTTTATTAGAAAAACAGGAAATCCTTTGGAAGCGGCGAATAACTATGGTTCTAAAATAGTAGCTTCCAAGATTTCTTCCACTTTACTCGCTTATGGTCTCTATCCACCATTAGGAGTTTTCCATAAAACTAAAACTAATTTTTTTAATTTGTCTTATGACTTAATTGAACCAATTAGACCATTGATTACTTATATTGTTGCTCAAAATGTTGGTGATGTTCATGAAGAATTAAATCTTCTTATGCGAACTAAATTAGTAGATATTTTAAATTATCCTGTTTTTTATCGTAATCGTAAATTAAGGTTAAAACATGCTATTGAAGCAATGGTAAAAGATTTTGTTTCTTTTATTAATGAAAGATCTGAAAAATTATATTTTCCAGAAATAATTGTTAATATTGATGAAATGGAGGTAGAAGAAGAATATGATTCCTTCTAACTACAAACAAATGAAATTATTACTTTTTTATGACTTACCCTCAAGTACTGCTAAAGCAAGATCGAATTACTCTAAATTTAGGAGTAATTTGTTTAAGTTAGGTTATATCCAAATCCAAGAATCAATTTATTTAAAACACTGTTTTAATCACTATTGTGTTAAAAAAAATATCATGAAGATTCATGAAATAGCTCCTGATGGTGATATTAGAATCCTACCAATTACTAATAAACAATATGAAGAAGAATTATTTATCATTAAAGGAAAAAAATCCTTTCAAGAACTTAAAAATAATGATAGTGATCTTTTAATAATCTAGGAGCATGAAATGAAGTTTATTTTAGAACGTTATAAAAAAACAATTCAAACTAAAGGAAATATTTTTGCGATTTATGGAGGGAATAATTCCGGAAAAACCTTATTAATGAATCATTTAGAAATTCAACTTGCAAATAATAAACTTCCTTTATTTGAAATGGGTTATGAAAATTATAATGATGTTATTTTTCTTAATGAAGGTTTTTCTTTGAAATCAGAATTAGAACTTTCAAAGAAATCAATGTTAAGAAAAAATCTTTTTAGTAAGGTAAGAAATCTTATTGAAGAGAAAGAATTTGATTTATTATATAAACTTAAGACAAGTTATGAAATGAATAATATTCTTGCTCTTATTGATCGTGAAGTTTATTTTGAACAAGGAAGATTCAATATTGAAGCTCTTATTCCTTTTACTACAGATTTAGAATTAGTTGAGCATTTAATTAAACTAAGATTATCAAAAGATGGTTTAGATTTCAAAGAAAGTTATCTTTCAAGAACAGAAAAATTTCAAATTTTTCATCATCTTTTTCTTACGCTTAAAACTAAAAACAAGATAATTTTATTTGATTCTCCAGATACTGGATTAGATTTTTTAACTTTAAAAAAACTAACTGATTTTATCAAAGAATTATCTAAAGAAAATCTTGTTTTCCTTACTTATCGTAATCCAGAAACTTTTGCTTTATTAGAACTTTATGATGAAGAATTTCTTTATCTTGAAGATCAAAAGATTAATACCTTAGAACTCAATGAAAATCTTTTTTTAACTAATTATATTGAAGAAAATAATTTAATTACAAAAGAAAACATTAACTCTATAGAAAGTTATAAAAAATTATTTTTTTCTCTTAAAAAAGTAAGTGAAGAAGAAGATTGAGAAAAAATGAAAATAAATTTTTGAAATAATCTTTTAGTTCCTAATCTTAAATATATTAATTTAAGAACTAAAGAGTTAGATGAAGTAATTTTAGATTACTTTTCTTATGGATATTTAGCTTTTACTTTTTTCCTTAAAAGTAATGATTTTAATAAAGGAAATTTTTTTAACAATAAATTATCTCTTTTAGAAAAAGAAATCATTAATCTTTTTTAAAAAAAGTGATAATAAATTATTATATAATTAGTTAGTTAAAGCAATTAATTTTTAAGATTAATTAAAAATAAAAATTTAGGAGTAAAAAAGCAATGGAAGAAATTAAACAAAATAATGAAAATAAATGAAAAAAACGTTGACCATTTATATTATTAGCAATAGGAATGGCGGCAATATTTGTAACTATTCTTACTTTGACAATAGTAGGTCATAGTGGAATTAATTATCACGGTTCAGGAGAATTTAATGCTGAAAGAACAATAATATCCACAGAAGATCATGATAATGAAATATATCTTCATTATATTAATGATAGCAATAACTATGAACTTAAAGATTATAAAACATATCAAGAAGCAATTGGAACTGAAGATGAAACGAATTTTTTACTAATGGTTGATATTCCTTCAATTACGATTAATGTCGAATGAAAAACAACTGATAAAAAAAATAAAAAAATAGAATTTAATTTTCATTCTTTAGCTGCCAATATTCATGATTTAATCCCTGATGATGATTTTTCTTCTAAAGATATTGGATTTAATTATGAATTAAATAACTGAACCCCTTCTTTTAATGGTGATGTTTTTTTCTTTGGTAAAAAAAATATAGGTTTTGCTCCTACTCTTAAAGTAAGTAATCACGAAGTGTCAGATCAGCTTGTTTATAATCCTGCTATTTTTTACTTTGAATTACCAAATAGTTAGTTAATTTGTAATTTTAAACTTATTTAACAAATTAATAAACTAGATAAATAATTTAAAATCCTTAATTTATAAAATTAAGGATTTTTTTATATAATTAAATGATAGGTAAAAAAAGCTTTTGTGTTTTATTTACTTTTTTAGGGTTTTTATTGAGTTTTTTTAATGTTTAAATAAAATAAAAGAAAGGAATCGGTCTAATAGACTTTCTTTTATTAGACTGATATTTTATGATGAAAAATATTTTAAAAGAACTAAAAAAAATTGATAAAAAATTTCTTATTGTTTTATTATTTGCTACTATTGCTCCTATTGTTTATTCTTTCTTAAGAACTTTATGAATTACAAGTGATAGTGCTACTTCATATGCAATGACATCTTTTAATGCTTATATAAGTGCATTTACTGAAATTTTTGGAGTATTTTTAGTTCTTCCAATATTTACTTATCAAAAACAAGAATATAAGTCAAAAAGTAATTCTCTTCTTTTTGCAGTTATTCTTGCAACAATTATCTTAATGATTATCTTATTGCTAAGTAATCAATTTACTTTAAAACAAATGATGATTCTAAATCCTGATGCTTCAAGAAGTGAATTACTAACTTATTTAAGATTAATTGCAATTACTAATGCATTAAGTATTTTAGAAACATACTTAATTTATGAAATCATTTTAGATAAAAATATTTATAAAGGAATTTTTATAACTACAACCACCTTAGTGTTAAAAATCGTTTTAGATTTTATTTTAATTTCTAATTATGCTATTATCCCTTTTACTATCATTAATGTGGCATGATCTTCATTAATTTCAACAATTATTATTGTTACTATTTTATTATTTTGATACTTTTATCATCAAAAAAAAATAACTTCGATTAAGAGAGTTAAAATTCCTGAGATGATGGAATTTTATCGTCGTGGCTTTTATCCTGGATTAAATAAGCTAATTGCTAATTTCTTTTATGTTTTTGTAACTCTTGCTATTCTTAGCAATCTTAAAGAAACAGAATGAAATGCATGAAATTTAGGAACTTCTCTAGTTTGACATATTTCTTTCTATCTTGCTAATGTCTTTAAGTTTTCTCTTGTTAGTGAGATAGTAAATAATGATCAAATAGATAAACATCGTTTAACTCTTGCATATAGTTTACTTGATATTATTGTTTTTATTGGATTTGCTCCAATATACATTCCTCTTCTAACTCCAATTCTTATTCAAGACAAAAGCTGATTATCACTTTCAATGCTAACATCATTTTTAATGGTACTTCCTTTTTTAACAATTGCTCTTGCTGAAAAGTTACAAATCAGAATGGTTTATGAAAATAAGTTTCATTATGTAGTTGCAGGAACTGCAATTTCTAATTTACTTATTAATTTACCTATATTATTTTCTTTAATAAATGGGGTAAAATTTAACTACTTGGATAATTATTTATTATCTGCAGTTTCTAACTATTTAGTTTTATTAATAGATTCATTTTTTTATTATTCTCTTCTTAAAGAAGAAAATCCTTTCATTGTTATGAAAAATTTTATTAATTATTGAAAATTAAATTAATAGTTATTTTTTTATAAGAAAAGTAGTATAATAAAAATGTAACAAAAAAACATTTTACTTGCAGTAATAAATGTTTAATAGAATCAAGATAATGCTTGATGTAGAGCGGTTGGGTATCCGCAAACAACTCCCAAAGATGTCTTTATGGCATCTTTTTTTATTATTAATTTTCAAAGATTATTTCATTAATTTCTATTTCTTCAATGTATTTTTCTTGTTTAGATATTGAATTAATTTTATTGCTTAAAACAATAGATTTTATGGAAATAACAATGATAATTAATCATACAATAGAAATTAATGTTCATGATAAAACAACTAATCATTTTTCTTTATTAACATAATTATTAATTTGAAATCCATTATGACTGCTGATAGTTACAAAATGTTTTGAAAATGCATTATTTGATTCTATTGTCGTTTCATTAATAATAATAGAATTTTTACCTTCATCTTTAATAAAATATTTATTTAAATTTTCATAAAGTTTTGGTTGTGTATTAATATAGTTTACAATTCCTTTATGAATTTTATAATTTAAAAATAAATTATCATTATAGTTATAATAATCTCTTCTAAAATAAATTATTATTAATCCATCACTACTACTTTCAAGAGCAGAATTAAAATTTGATATGGTTGGGTTATCAATTTCTATTTCATAATGATTACCCATTGTTGTTTTTGTATATGATATATGTTTGTAATTAATAATTTCAGGTTTAAATGCTAAACTAAAAAATGTTAGTGGGATTATCATTGTTAAACCTAATAATATTAGTATGATATTTTTAATTGTTTTTCTCATTTTTTTCTTACCTTCTTAATTTTCTTAAATTATAAATTTTGCTATAAAAAATTATTTATTTCATAGTCGCTTACAATTGTAATTAACCAATAAAAAAACGCAATATTAAATTGCGTTTTTTATTTTTAGTTTGCTTTAAACTCTTTTAGTATTCTTTACTGTTATGTTTTTTAACAAGAAAGACAACAGTTAAAGCTATAATTGCAACTAGGACAAGTGCTCCAATAACAATTCCTATAATTGCTCCAATTGATAATCCATCTGGTTTAACAGGGATTAGTTCTTTGTTTTCTGGAGTAGTAACATCAATATCAACTATTGGATCTGACAAGTCTGTACCACCATTAACTGATAATTTAAAAGAATCATAAGTTGTCTCTGGTTTAAGATTTGATGCAACCATTGTAAACATTTGAGTTGAATTAGAAGGATTTGATGAAGTTGATAAAGTTGATGGTAATGAAATGTTTAGTGTTTCTCCATTTGCTATTAAAACAACATCTTTGTAATTAAATTCTTTATAGTCTCCTCCTGAATACACTTCAAAACTAAATCTAAAGCTAGTTGGATTAATACTATTTTGATCTATTTTAAAACTATTATTGATGAATTCAACTTCTTTAGTACCTACTGTATCAGTATGAGCTTGACCTTTTACTTTAACGTAATCAACTCCACCATTGATTGATAGTTGAAGATCGCTATAGGTTGTATCTTTTTCTAATCCAATTGCTTGCATATAAAAGATATCTCCTTCTTCTCCATAAGCATTAAAGTTTTTTCTTACTTCGATATTTGTTGTTACTTCTTCGTTATCTATAGTTTTAACCATTTTTAATTTAGTATTTGCGATATCGTATCTTTGATAATCTCCACCTGAATTAACTCTAAATTCAAAGTCAAAAGTACTAACAGCAACATTATCAATATGGAAAGAACCATCTATATATTCATTTGCTATATCACCATTTTCTTTAGTTTGAATAGTACCTTTAACAGGAACGAAATCATCATCTTTTCCACTTAAAGAAACAGTAAAGTTTTTATAAACAGTTCCTTCATTAAGATGTGTTGCTTGGAAGGTAAATCTTTTTGATTCTGTATCATGATGATAAGAACCTTCGCCTTTAGACATAATATTTAACTCTTTACCATCTGCTTTTAATCTAGCATTATTAGGATTGTAGTCTTGGTAATCATTACCACTAAAGATATCCATTCAGAAGTTAAAGGTTGTATATTGTGAACTACCTAATGAGAATCCACCTTGGTAGTCTCCATCTTCAGGTTCTAAAACTGGTATTTTATCTCCTGTAGTATGAACTTTAATTTCTGGTAAGTAAGCTGTACTTTGATCATTATTAACTGAAATTGAAAATAATCCATAAGCTTTATTTGGTGCTAACCCTTGTGCTTGCATATGAATTGTTTGAAGATTACTTTCACCTTTTACATCTGAACTAGATACTTCTATAAGTGTAAGAGCTTCATAGTTTAATTTTAGAATAATATCTTCTGTTTGATAATTTTGATAGTCTCCTCCAGAATAAATATTAAAAGTAAAATCAAAAGTAGAAGGAGTAATTGTATCTTCTAATACTTTAAATGTACCTCTTTCATATTCATTTGTTTTTTTAACATCTTTTGCTTTAGTTACTGCTTTTTCGTTATCACTTCTACGGAAAAGTTGCATATCTGCGTCCGTTTTTGATTCAGCTTCAATTTTATTTCCATAAAGCATAATGAATGTAACATAATATGTTTTTTCTGGAGATAAACCTGTAAAATCAACACTACCTGTTGAATCATTATCTGTTTCAAGAGGGGTTACATAAAAATCAGTATAACCTATTGAAAGAGAAGTTGAATTTTTATCAGGATTTTCTATTGATTGTTCATATAAACCAATTTTTACTGTTGTATATTGAAAGACATCACTTACACCTAAATCTCAATCTACTACAACATCATGACCACTAGTTATTATTGAATGATATTCTCCATTTTCATCATTGATTGCTTGATTTGCTTCATTAATATTTTTCTCTTTAGTATTCGCTAAAACTCCATAGGAGGAAAAGCCACCTAAAAGAAGAATAAATGAGGCAACAAACGTTTTAATTTTTTTCATTTTTTCACCTTTTTACATTGCTTATTTTATGTTCAACTTAATTATAATTAATAAAAAAATTTTTATATAAATAAATAAAAATAATAATTCATTAATTTCATTAAAGATAGACTTTATTTAACATTTTCTTGAGTAACTAAAAGGAAAATAGAACAATTAAAATATTTTAAATTATATTAATTCTTGTATAAACAACTATAAAGAAAGTTATAATTAAACCTTTTTTAAATCATCTAATTTCTATAATTAATCCTATATATTAATAGTAAATTTAATTTTATTTTTCAAATTTTACAAAAATTCATTGATAATCGTAATTTGAATCATAAAATGTTGCTTTATAATAAAACATATTAAATTTAATATGTTATTGTCTTTCATTAAATCTTTGCAAACAATCTAAACTTTTTAAGTTGAACATTGTTATCATTATCTCACTTAATCTGATTTTTTTATTTTTATTATTTTTCAACATTTTATAGCAATATATTTAATTTTTCTTAAAACTTATATTTTTTGTTGTAAAACTTTAATCTTGATCAAGTTTTATTATTAATTGTTCTATTTAAATTAACAATAAAACTTTAAGAATATAATAATAAAATAAGAGTAGTAATAGTTTATTTTTAAGAAAATAAAGAAATTTTTTGTTTATAATGAAAAAATATTTTCATTATAATAATTTTAAATTTATTAAATACTCTTATTAAAAATAGAGGAAGAAATAAAAATGATGAAACAAAAAATAAATGATAAAATCATAAAAAGTTTTGAAAACTATCAAAAACAAAATCTGGAAAAAAATATTGCTAATTATAAAAATAATTCATTTGTTGAAAAAAATCTTTGTAAAAATTTAGAAGAGATAAATAATGAGTGATTAACAAATTTTAGAAAGCAATTAATAGAAAGCAATAATAAAGATAACATAAACAATAAAGAAAACATATGGAGTTTTTTAAAAGAAGATGAAATTAATCTTTTTTTAAATTAAAATAAACAAGCATTATTTTGTTTAGAGATAATTAATGTTGTTTTAAACATTGTTTCAAAAGAAGATGAAAAAATTATTCATGAACTTAAAAAACTTATTTTTCTTTTAAAAATAAGAAATTATTTAAAAGAGTTAGTAACAAAAGAAAATGTTAATACTACTGAAAAGTATATGATTATCAAGAAAATATCTTATTTTATTAAAAATAAATTTTCTTGGATAAAGAGTAAGAAAAAAGAAATTAAACATCATTTTTTAAAAGTTATCGAAGAAACCGATTTACTTTCTGAAAAAGAAGAAGTAAATCAATTGTTATTCGAACCATTAACATTTTATAATTTTTGATGATTTAATAATTTAATTAAAGTTATTAAAGAACAAAAAAATAAAGAGCAAAAAAAACTTAAAACAAATAAAAAATTAATAGAAGAATTTCACAAAGACTGAAATAAAAACATTTTTATTCCTTTATATAATTTAAGAAATCAATTAAGTTTTTTACTATTCATTAGTAATAGAGAAGATATAGTATTTATTTGTAATAAAGAAACTTTAAAAAAAGAAGACAAAAAAACTAAAAAAGAAGATAAAAAAGATAATAAAAAAGATGAAAATTATTTTAAAGATAGAGTTCTTTCTAAAATTTTAATTAAATGAAATAAAAAAGGAATACTAGAGGAAATATTAGAAGTACAAAAAAAAGGAAAAGGAATAAAAGTTGCTGCAGTAATTTTACAAAAAGAAGGTGAAAATAAAGAATCCAATTTTTTATTAAAAAGTAAAATTTGTGTAAATAAAAAAGTTAATCATAAAGATTCGAAAAATAAAGAAAATAATCACTCTGATTATAAAACACATGCAGAATATTTATCTATTCAAGAATTAAAACAAGATAAAATTATTAAAAATAATCATAATTTAATTTTAGTAATTACTAAAATTCCTTGTGAGAAGTGTTATCAAGAAATAAAGAAACAAAAT
>CAMZOE010000040.1 GCA_947330515.1 uncultured Mycoplasmataceae bacterium | reverse complement strand
GCATTAAATTTCTTTTTAGTATCTTTATCTTCAATTAAATCTTCATAGATATCTAGAATTCTTTTAAGTTCTTCTTTTGTAAAATTGTCTCATTTATGAGGATCTTTTTCCTTATTTTTCTTTCCTTTTTTCGGAGGTCTTCCAATAAGTTCTTCTTTTAAACTATTAATTCCTTTTTCCTTAAATTTATTGTTTCAACGATAAATTATCCCATTATAGTATTTATGATTTAATGTTGTAATTAATTTTTTTTCTTTCAATTCTTCACCTAATTTTGCAGATGATTCTCCATTTAAATATCTCAAAGATAATTATATTTATATTTAATAATTCAATTTGTTTTTATTCGTTTTATATGTTTTCCTTTCAAATTAACAAAAAAACACTACTCTTTTTTTGTTATGAGTAGTGTCCACTTTTGCTATGGCAGTTTAAAAATAGTTCTTTTTTTATTTATATTTATTAGGATTTTCCGATTTCATTAATTCAATAAAAGCTTCTTTTTCCATATCTTTGTATTTTGAATACATCTCTTTGGTAATGTTAATTTCTTTTATTGCATAGTCTTCATCTTCAAAACCATTAATTTCAACTTTCTTTTTTTGTAAATTTTTATAATTTTCAAAAAAATCTTGAATTTCATTTAAATATGCTTGATTTAAATCTTGGAGTTTTTTAATATTATCAAAACGAATATCATTTTCTATTACTCCAATTAGTTTTGTATCGGTTTCTCCATTATCAATCATTTTCATTGCTCCTAAAATTCTTGTAGGTACAATTGTTCCAGGAATAAAAGAATGATCTGATATTACTAAAACATCAAGAGGATCTCCATCTCAATCTAAAGTTTTATCAATAAAACCATAATTTTGTGGATATACATTTGCTCCATAAAGAATTCTATCAACTTTAAAACTTTTTTTCTCTAAATCATATTCATATTTAATGTTACTTTTTTTGGGGATTTCGATTATTACATCTATTATCATGTTTTCTCCTTTTACTAAAATATTATAATCTAATAAAATAAAAAAACCCTTTTAAGGGTTTTTTAATTTTTAAAGTTCAAATTAGTTTGAATAAAATTTTTTGAAAACATCATTTTTTTGACTTGCTTTTTCAAATGATTCTGAGTGAAGTAATCAAGTATTTCCATATTTGTCTTCAAAAATACTCATTCTTCCACCTCAATTTCTTTTTATTAAAGGCATTTTAATTTTGCAATCATAACTATTGTTTGCTTTTTCAAATATTTCTTCCATTTTTGCAATATGATTTATATTATCGTCATCAAAATTAATAAGAATACTAGCATTGTTATTTTCTTTGTTTCCAAAATTATCAGAAAACATCACTAATGAGCCTCCTAAATTTAATACTCCTAGAATTGTTGCATTTTCATCAGCTTCAAGTCCAAAAGTTTTAGCACTTTCTTCATCAAGTGAATTTCTTTCTACTAAAATGTTATCTCCGAACAAATGTTCATAAAAAGATATTGCTTCTAAACTATTGTCGAATTTTAAGAATGGTATTATTTTTGCCATAAATTCTCCTTCTTTTTATTTTTATCATATAATAATTTTATAATAAATATTTTAATTAACACCATTAAAATATTTATTTTTTAGCGAAGGAAGAAAAAAATGTCAAAAAAAACTAATGAAACAACTATTTCCGAAGTAGTTTATGCCGGGTTACTTCTTTCCTTTTCTATTGTTTTAATAATGTTTCCAATTCCAATTTATGGTTTTATTTCAGTAGATTTTTCTTTATCAATAATTTTAATTTCAAAACTATATATTAGTTTTAGAAAAACTCTTTTTTTAGCTTTTATTACTCCAATATTTTCAGTTTTTTCATTTTTTCCAACAGATATAATTGGAATTTTAATTTTAATGGTTATTTTTATAATTTCAATTTTTCTTTTTAGTGAAAAAGATAATTTTCTTTTATTTACAATGAAGACAATTTCGCTTCTTTTTTTTATTAGTTTTTTTAATATATTAATTTTTTATCCTATTTATTTTAATGGTTATAAAATTTTTTTAAATAATTTTTGAAAGGTTTTTTTTATAATTGTATTCATTACTTTCATATCAACTTCATTAAGAATTGTATTAAATTTAATTTTATTTGTTTTTTTTATTAAAAAAATAAAAAATAATGATAAAATAAAGTAGTAAATAAATTTACAATTATAAAAGAAAATAAATTGCCCGCGTAGCTCAGTAGGATAGAGCACGTGCCTTCTAAGCATGGGGCCAGAGGTTCGAGTCCTCTCGTGGGCGCCATTTTCAAATAATTAAATGTTTAAATTTAACTATTTGAAAATGGAAAATTTTCCTTTTTAACTTTGTTTAAAATAACTTTGATTAAGTAACGGATTAATTTCTTTTCTAACCAAGGTGAAACAAAGATTATTTATTAGTTAATTAATGATTTATAATATTACTATTAATTAGATATAAATATAAAATTAAATGAAAGTAAAAAAAAGGAAAAAAAATGTTTAAAATACAAAAACCAATCATTGAAGGTGGATATTTAAAACTTAGTGTTGAAGCTGGTGATGATTATTGAAATGATTTAAGAGAAAAAGCTTTTGATAAACTTATCTCTAGTTTAGAATTAAAAGGTTTTAGAAAAGGAAAAGTTCCTCTTCAAATTGCAAAACAATCAATTTCAAAAAATCAAATTTGAAATGAAGCAATTAGTTTTTTAATTGATGAAAAATTAGAAGAAATTAATGAAGAAATAACTAAAGAAAATATTATTTCTCGCCCTATATTAGAAGTTGAAAAAATAAGTGATGATGAAGTAATAGTAATTTTTTCTGCTCCATTAATGCCTAATGTTGAATTAGAAAATTTAGAAAGATTCCAAACAACAATTGAAAGTTTTGAAGCAACAAAAGAAGAAATTGAAGAAGAACTTAAAAAAATTGATTCTTTATTAGTTGAAAACAAAGAAGTCGATGATGCCATTAAAAATGGAGATATTGCAAATATTAATTTCTTAGGTACTGTTGATGGTGAAGAATTTGAAGGTGGAAAAGCTGATAATTATGATCTTGAAATTGGTTCAAAATCTTTCATTGAAACTTTCGAAGAACAATTAATTGGATTAAAAACTAATGATGAAAAAGTTGTAAAAGTTACTTTTCCTGAAACATATCCAGTAGAAAAATTAGCAAATAAACCAGCAGAATTTAAAGTTAAAATTAACTCAGTTAAAAGAAAAGTTTCATTAAGTGAAAAAGAAGTTGATGAAAAAGTTAAAGGATTTGGGTTTGAAAATTTAATTTCATTAAAAGAATCAATTGAAGCAAACTTTATTGAACAAAAAAAAATGCAAGCTTATAATAATTTTATGAAAAAAATTATTGCTTCAATTAATGATGATGAAACAGTTGTAATAGATATTCCTAAAGAATTAATTCAACAAGAAACAGAAAATAAATTAGAAACATTTAAAAAACAATTAGAACAAAGTCAAATTAAACTTAAAGATTACTTAAAAATGATTTCTAAAAGTGAACAAGATTTTATCAAAGAAGATATTGAAGCTAGTGCTTTAAATGCTTTAAAAGAACAAATAGTTTTTGAAGCAATAGATAAAAAATTAAATTTTGAGGTAACTGATGAAGAAGTTGAAGCAAAATATTTAGAATTATCTGATCAACAAAAATTATCAGTAGAAGAACTTAAAGAACAAATAAAAGCAACTGCTTTAAAACAAGAACTTAGATTTATTAAACTTGTTGATTTTTTCATTAAAAATTAATAATTTAAATAAAATTAACATTTAGGAGAAAAAAATGAATAATTTTTTACCAATATTTGTAATGAGAGACTTAGTTGTCTTTCCAAAACAAACAACAACGGTAGAAGTTGGAAGAGATATTTCAATTAAAACAATTGAAAAATCAATAGAAGATTATGATGGTCAAATAATCATTACTTTGCAAAAAGATTCTGAAAAAAATATTACAAAAACTAATATGTTTAATTTTGGAACAATTGCTAGAATTACAAAAATTGAAAATATGCCTTCTACTCCAAACGGAAGATTAGTAACTTTAGAAGTTCAAGAAAGAGTTTTAATTAAAAAAATTAATAAAAACGAAGAAATTTATATGGGAGAATTTCAAATTGTAGAAGATACAAATATTGATGATTCTGAAAACATTGAATTACTAGAAGGACTAAATCGTTTAATACTTGAAGAAGAAATAATGTCAATAAAAGAAAGTGATCGTAAAAACTTAGAAGCAACACTTGAATCTGCTTCTTTACCACAATATATTGATTTTCTTTCAACAATTATTCCTATTGAAATAAAAATAAAGTTAGAAATGCTTAAAGAAACAAATGTTTCTAAAAGAATTAGTATTTTAAATGATGTTTTAAGTGTTAAACGTCAAAAGTTAGATAATCAAATCAAAAAAAATCCTTATCTTGAAACTCAAACTCAAAATGAAATTAAAAATAAAGTAAACACAAAACTTTCAAAACAACAAAGAGAATTTTATTTAAGAGAACAATTAAAAATTATTAAAGAAGAATTAAATGAAATTTCTGGTGAAGAAAATGAATTTGATTCTATGAGAAAACAAATTAATGATAATCCTTATCCTGAACATATTAAGGTAAAACTTCTTGCTGAGTTAAAACGTCTTGAAACAATTCCTGCAATGAATGCTGAATCAAACATAATTAGAAATTATATTGAATGATTAATGGACATTCCTTATTGACAAGAAACTAAAGAAATCAATGATATTGAAAAAGCAAGACAAGTTCTTGATGAAGGTCATTATGGATTAGATAAACCTAAAAATAGAATTATTGAATTTTTAGCACAAAAACAAAAAGTACCAGAAGCAAAACCAACTGTTATTTGTTTCATAGGTCCTCCAGGAACTGGAAAAACTTCATTATCAAAAGGTATTGCTGAAGCTTTAAATCGTAAATTCATTAAAATTTCTCTTGGTGGAGTAAAAGATGAAGCTGAAATAAGAGGTCATAGAAAAACTTATATTGCTTCTTCACCTGGAAAAATTGTTCAAGCAATGAAAAAAGTTGGAGTTAATAATCCTGTAATTTTATTAGATGAAATCGATAAAATGTCATCTGATTATAAAGGTGATCCTGCATCAGCAATGTTAGAAGTACTTGATTATGAACAAAATTCTCACTTTCAAGATCATTTTATTGAAGAAGAATATGATCTTTCAAAAGTAATGTTTATCGCTACTGCTAATAGTTATGATGAAATTCCTGCCGCTTTATATGATCGTATGGAAGTTATTACATTAAGTTCTTATACTGAATTAGAAAAATTAAATATTGCTAAAAATTATTTAGTAAAAAGAGTTCAAAAAGAAACTAATTTACCGAAAAAACTTCTTTCTTTCAATAAAGAAACTTTATTATTTATCATTAGACACTATACAATGGAGGCAGGTGTAAGACAATTACATCGTCAAATGTTAAACATTTCTAGAAAACTTATTGTAAAAGAATTGAAAGATAAAAATGCTCTTAAAGGTTATAAAGTTACACCTAAAGAAGTAGTTGAATTATTAGGAAATGAAAAATTTGAATTTACTAGAAAAAATGATAGTTCAGATATCGGTGTTGTTACTGGTCTTGCTTGAACTTCTTATGGTGGAGATATTTTACCAATAGAGGTAACAATTTACGCTGGTAAAGGAGAACTTCTTTTAACCGGTCAACAAAGAGATGTTATGAAAGAATCAGCTAATATTGCTTTGGGTTTCATTAAATCACATGCTAAGGAATTTGGTATACCTAAAAAACAAATGATTAATGGAGAAGAACTAGATACATTTAGTGAATGTAATATTCATGTTCATGTACCTGATGGAGCAACTCCAAAAGATGGTCCTTCTGCTGGAATAACATTTACTACCGCTTTAATTTCTGCATTAACAAATAAACCTGTTTCTCAAAATATTGGGATGACTGGAGAAATAACTTTAAGAGGAAAAGTATTTCCTATTGGTGGGTTAAGAGAAAAATCTATTTCTGCTTATAGATCTGGATTAAAATCAATTTTAATTCCTAAAAAAAATCTAAAAGATTTAGAAGAAATTCCTCAAGAAGTTTTAAAAGCTCTTACAATTACACCTGTGGAAAATTATAAAGATGTATTTGAAATAATTTTTCAAAAATAAGAAGGTATAATGAAAAACAAAAAAATTTATTCTCATGAAAATGAAAATAAAATAATTTCTTTTTGAAAAGAAAATAAAAACTTTAAAACAGTAAACTCCCGTAACCGTGAGTTTACTATTTTAATGCCCCCTCCAAATGTTACTGGTAATTTACATTTAGGTCATGCATGAGATTCATATATTCAAGATGTTTTAATTAGACAAAAACATTTGCAAGGATTTAATTCTATTTGATATCCAGGAATGGATCATGCTGGTATTGCAACTCAATCAAAAGTTGAAACATTAATTTATCAACAAGAAAAATTAACAAGAGATGATCTTGGTAGAAAAGAATTTGTAAATCGTATTTGAGATTGAAAAGAAAAGTATTCAAATAATATTCGTAACCAATGAGATAAACTTGGACTATTATTGAATGAAGAAAAAGAATCTTTTACATTAGATAAAGATGTAAGTGAATTAGTTATCGATATTTTTACAGATTTATACAATAAAGATTTAATTTATAAAGATAATAAAATTATTAATTGGGACATTGAGTTACAAACAGCAATTTCAGATATTGAAGTCGTTTATAAAAAAACAAAAAGTAAACTTTATAACATCAAATATATTTTTGTAGAAGATAACACTAAATATATAACGATAGCAACTACAAGACCAGAAACTATTTTTGGAGATAGCGCTATTTTTGTACATCCAAATGATGAAAAATATAAAAATTTAGTCAATAAAGAAGTTATTAATCCTTTAAATAACAAATTAATTCGTATTCTTGCAGATGAATATGTTGATCCAAATTTTGGTTCCGGAGCAATGAAAGCAACTCCATCACATGATTTTAACGATTATAAATTAGGAAAAAAACATAATTTAGAGTTCATTAATGTTATGAACAAAGATGGAACATTAAATGAAAATGCTAGCTTTTGTGAAGGTTTAAGTAGAGAAACATGTCGTTTACAGGTAGTAAAATTTTTAGAAGAAAAAAATTTACTTGAATCAATTGAAACAATAGAAAATCAAGTTTCATATTCTGAAAGATCAAATTCAATTATTGAACCTTTAGTTTCTTTACAATGATTTTTAAAAACAAGTGAAATTGCAAAAGATATCATTAAAGAAAAACATAATTTTGGTATTGAATTTATTCCAAAAAGATTTGAAAATGATTTTTGACGCTGAATAAATAATATGCATGATTGATGTATTTCTCGTCAATTATGATGAGGACATCAAATTCCTGTATGAACTAATAAAAAAACTAAAGAAGTTTATGTTGGGAGAAAAAACGAAAAAGTTGATTCAGAAGAATGAGTACAAGAAGAAGATGTTTTAGATACTTGATTTTCTTCTGGTTTATGACCAATTCATTTTGCTGAAAAATACAATAAAAACAGTGAAGAAATATATTTGAGTGACTTCTTAGTTACTGGATATGACATTATCTTTTTTTGAATTTCTAGAATGATTATGATGTCGTTTGAAAATAATAAAAAATGACCATTTAAAAAAGTCTTTATTCATGGATTAATAAGAGATAAAAAAGGTCAAAAAATGTCTAAATCATTAGGAAATGGAATAAATCCAATTGATGTTATTGATAAATGAGGATCAGACACTTTAAGAATTTTTCTTTTAAGTAATTCTAAACCTGGTGCAGATTTAAGATTTAATGAAACAAAACTTTCTGCTTCTTGAGATTTTTTAAATAAGATTTTTAATTTATCTAATTATATTGATATGTTATTTGAAGAACACAATATTGAAGATATGGAATATGAACCAAACAAACTTTCTATGTTTGATAAATGAATTTCTAATAAGTTAGAAGAATTAAAGAAAAATATAGAAATTAATATTCAAAAATCTAATTTTTCTATTATATATAAAATGATTAATAATTTTATTTATAATGATTTTGCTTCATTATATATTGAAGCAACTAAAAAAGAATTACAAAATAATTCATTAATGTTTTTATTATCATTATTTATTAAGATTTTAGTTGTTTTACATCCTTTTCTTCCTTTATTAACAGAAGAACTTTATTTAAAATACAGTAAACAATTTAATTTCAAATCATCGATTTTACTAGAGGTAGATAAAGAATGAAATGTTTCAAATAGTGATAAAAATATGTTTTTATTAGAAGAACATTTTGATTTCTTTATTGAATTACTTCGTAATGCTAGAAAAGTTCGTTCGGAGTTTAATCTTTCTAAAACCAAAAAACTTAAAATGTTTTTAGCAAGTGATATTTCATTAAGTAAAACACAAGAAGAAGATTTATTAATGATGGAAAATGTCATTTTTGAAAAAATCAACTTAAAAGATAAAAAAACATTGTTAATTTCTGCACAAACTTTACAAACAATAAAAGTTAAAGAATTATATTTTTTTCTTTTCGTTTCGTTTGAAGTTGATGAAAAGAAAACACTTTCAATTTCAGAGTTATTAAATGAATTTAAGAAACAAACAAAATTTGAATATAATAGGGCTTTTAATATTGTTAATAATGAGAAGTTTATATCTAACGCTTCTCCACAAAAAATTCTTGAAGAAAAAACAAAATTAACATTTTATAAGAACTTATTAAAATTATTTTAGGGAGAAATTTTGAAAAAAATAATCATCGATCAAAAAGAACAAATAAGAATAGATAAATTTTTATCAATTTATTTTTCTGATAAAAATATAACAAGAGGTTTAATTCAAAAATATATCAAGGATGGGTCAATTAAAGTAAATAATAAAGTAATTACTAAAAATAGTTATCTTTTAAAATTTAATGATGTTCTTAATATAAATGTTGATGATGATTTTCTTACAAAAAAATTAACTTTAGTTCCTTGAGATAATGAGAAAATTATTGATATAATAGAAGAAACAAAAGATTTTGTCATTATAAACAAACCAATTCAAATAATAATGCATCCTGCTCATGGAAATTGAGATAAAACTTTAGCAAATGTTTTAATTAGCAAATTTTCAGAATTGGATTTAAATTTAATTAATCGACCTGGTATTGTTCATCGTCTTGATAAAGATACAACTGGTGTTCTAATTATTAGTAAAAATTCAAATTTTACTACAAATATTCAAAAGCAATTTCAAGAAAGAACAATCAAGAAAACCTATGTAGCTTTTGTTGAAGGAAAAGTTGATGTTTTAAATGGAACTATAATTGCTCCAATCGGTAATGATCCAAAGAATTTTCGAAAAATGGAAATAGACGGAATTAATTCTAAAGAAGCAACTACTGAATTTAGATTAATCAAAGCATATGAAAAATATTCTTTGGTTGCTTTTTTCCCTAAAACAGGAAGAACTCATCAAATTAGACTACATGCTAAATTTATTGGTCATCCAATTTTAAATGATGAACTTTATGGTGAAGTTATTGAAACAAAAAAAGAATTTGGACAATATTTACATGCATATAAAATTTCTTTTACAACTATAGAAGGTTCTAGAGAAGAATTTAAAGCAAATTTTCCAGAAGAATTTTATGAAATAGAACCAAATATAGATAAATTAATGCAAAAAATTAATGCAAAAACTTAAAGAAAAAAAACAATGGAGGAAAAAATAATGAATGAATTTTCATTTGTTGCACTTGGTGGACAAGACGAATTAAATTCTGATTTTTTTGCTTTGGAATTTAATAATTCAATTTTTTTAATTGATTCTGGTTTAGAAGTTCCGATGCAAGCAAATTATGGAATAAAATATTATATTCCAAAAATGAAATATTTAGAGAAAAACAAAGATAAAATAAAAGGTATTTTTATAACTAGTGGAGTTTATGAAAAAATTGGTGCTCTTGAATATGTTTTAAAAATCATCCCAAATTTAAATATTTATGGATCAAAAATTACTTTAAAATTATTAAAAATTTATTTTGGGGAAGAATCTGATAAGTGAAATTTAATTGCTATGAAAAATAAGGAAAAAAACATTATTGGAAACATTAGTGTTATTCCTTTTTTAATTTCTTCTACAATGCCAGGCTCATATGGATATCAGTTTAAGTCAAAAGAAAGTAATATAGTTTTTATTTCTGGATATGTTTTCGATTCAATTAGAGAATACAATATTCCTGTATGAAATATTTATCCTAATCCAAAAGAAAAAGTTACTACTTTAATTTCTGATTCTAAATTAGGATCAAAACCTATTTCTGCTGAATATCACATTAAAAATAAAATTGAAACTAAAATAAAAGACAATAATTTTAAAACATTTTTAACTATTTATGAAAGTAATATTTTTAATATTGTTGAAGTTATTGACATTGCTAGAACCTTACAAAGAAAAGTTTTTTTTACTAATAAAACTACCTATGATGTAATTACGTTATTAATGAAAAATAAAATTATTAATAATTTTAAATATGAGTTCTTAAAAGAAGGAGAAGAATTTTCAATCCCTAAAGATGCTATTATTATTTTTTCAGAGAATAAAGCAAACTTATTTAAAGGAGCAATTGAATTTATTAAGAATGCAAAATTATTGTTTGATTTTGAATTTTCTAATCGTGATTTAGTTGTTATTGCATCAGTTCCTGAAAGTGGTAATGAACATCATTTTTCTTCATTACAAAGTACTCTTTCATCAATCACTTCAAATATTCTTAAAATTCCTGTTGATAGCTTTAGAGAGATGCATCCAAATAGTTTTGATTTAAAAAATTATCTTCAAATTATTAGTCCAAAATATTTTATACCAATAAAAGGTTTATATAAAGATCAAATACAAATGCAAAAAGTCTTTATTGAAAGTGGAAATCAAGCAACAAACTTTTTATTTGCTTATAATGGTCAAAAAATTTCTTTTGAAGATAATAAATTAATTGGTATTTCTCCAGTTGGAAAAGAGTTTGGAAAGATAATTATTGAAGACTCTAAAAATAAAAATAAAAGTATTAATGAAAATGTTGTTAATGAAAGAATAGAATTAGGTAAAAATGGAATAGTTACCATAAGTATTATTGTTTCCTCAAAAAATAAAGAAATTATTACTAATCCAGATATTCAATTAAGAGGGGTAATTTTCTTAAAAAATGAAAATTCATTACTAACAGAACTACAAAATAAATTTATTGAATTAATAAAATTTTTCTTTCATGAGGATGAAATTTTTGATAAAAATAAAGTAGTTCAAAAAACTTCGAAAGAAATAACAAAAATCTTAAAACAAAGAATTAAAAAAACACCAACTATGGTGATAAAATTAATTGATAAAGATGCAAAAAAATAAATTATTATATTTTATATATATAAATGCTTTCATATTAATTTCTATTTTTCTTCCAAGCATTTATAATCCTATATTTCTCTTAAATAATTTTTCTGTAAATATAATTTTTGGAGATTTAGTTACAGTATTATTTTGAATTTTTACTTTTCTTTCTTTTTCTGCTTTATATTTTAGAAAAGATAAAATAATAAAATATTTTTTTATTGTTTTTATAATTTTTCTTTTACTTTATCAACTTTATTTTTTATTTCTTTATAAAAAAGAAGTATTAGATATAAAAGGTAGTGCAGTTAATAGTGTTCGTTCAGTCAACGTTTTTGTCAAGGATTCACTACTTAAAAATCTTCCTTTTTTAAATCATGATGGTGTAAAAAATAATGTTTATACTATGATAAATTTAAATTCAGTTGGGTTATTAAATTCAATTTTAACTATAATTACATTTGGAACATTATCTATAAAATTAAGTTTTATATTTGTTTCAGGATTATTAATTATTTTAATTATTACATTAATATTTATTCTTATTAAAAATAGAGTAAACTCATTTAAATATACAAAAATTCATAGTGGAAATATTACAGTTTATCTTATGGAAAGTTATAATTTAAATGATTTGAGTGAGGTACCAAAATATGACAAATGAACTAAACAAGGAAAACCTGTTAAAAAAACTAAAAGAAAATAACAAAAGTATTGTTATTGCAAAGACTGACTGATGTGGAGAATGTATTATGATTTCTCCAATATTTGATCGAGTTTCTAAAAATAAAGATTTTAAAGAGTATTCTTTTTATCAAATTGACGTTGATGATTTTCAACTTTGAAAAGATGATGGAGATGATTTTTTTAAAATTAATGAAGTTCCTAGCATTATAGTTTTTGATCACGATAAAGAAATTAAAAGAATAACAAACTTTATGTCTGAGGAAAAATTAATTGCTTTTATTAAAGCTAAATAATTTTAGGAAAACGAATGAATTCAAAAATTGATTTAGACAAAGTTCCGAGTGTTCCAGGTTGTTATCTTTGAAAAGATAAAACAGGAACGGTAATTTATGTTGGTAAATCAAATAATTTAAAAAATAGGATGAAACAATATTTTAATAATAAACAAACATTAAAAAATAGTTTGCTTGTTAAAAATATTGTTTCTTTTGAATATATTACTACTATTGATGATAAAGAATCATTTTTATTAGAAACAAAACTTATTCATAAATATGAGCCTAAGTATAATATAAAAGTTAAAAATGGTAGTTTTTCTCCATATATTGTTCTTTATGGAAAAAAACAAAAAATTCTTAAAGTTGAATATAAATTGGGGGTAAAAAAATATGATAATATTTTTGGTCCTTTTCCAATTGAATTTAGCCCTCATACTTTAGTTAAAATTCTTAATGAAACTCTTCCTTTTAACAAATGTCAAAAATATCATAAGAATAATCCATGTTTATATTATCAAATGGATATGTGTCTTGGACATTGTGTTAAAACGGTTACAGAAGAAGATTATAAACCTTATGTGAATAAATTAACAAATTTTTTTAAGGGTGATACAAAAGAAATTGAATTAAAACTTGAACAAAAAATATTAGATTATTCAGAAAAATTAAATTTTGAAGAAGCTATTAAATTAACTAAATCACTAAAAATAGTTAAGAAATTTTCTTCTTCACAAATAAAAACTTTTAATGATGATTCTTTTGATTTATTTGCTTGAAGTGTTTATAAAGATTATCTTTCTATTTCTGTTAGTTATGTTCGTTTTGGCTCTTTTGAAAGAACAGATAATTTTATTTATAAATTAACTTTGTTAAATAATAGTATTGAAGAAATTGTTGAAAATTATATTTCTTTATTTTATATAAGCAATAAAATTCCTAAAAAACTTCTTTTGATGAAGGAATTAAATCAACAATCTTCTCTTCATTCAAGTGTTGCCATTCCAAAAAGAGGATATAAAAAAAAATTATTGGATTTAACTTTAGAAGATTCTAAAAAAAGAATAGAAGAACAATTTGTTTATTTAAATGAAAAGGCAAAAAGATATATTCAATTTATTGATTTTTTAAAATTAGAAATGAATATTTCAAATGCAGAAACTTTTGAATTAATAGATATTTCATCTTTTTCCGGGGAAGAACAAGTTGGTGTTGTAGTTGCTTTTAAAAATGATGAAGCAAACAAAAAAATGTATCGAAAGTATATAATTTCAAAAGATGTTACTAATAATAATGATTACGGATCAATTGAAGAAGTGGTTTATAGACATTTTAGAAATAAACTTTTAAATCAACTTGAACTTCCTGATGTCCTTATAATTGATGGTGGAAAAGGACAAATTAATGTTGCTAAAAAAATTTTAAATGAGTTAAACTTAAATATTAATTTATTTGCTTTAAAAAAAAATAAAAATCATTCAACAACTTCAATTCTTTTTTATAAAGAAGGAGTTATAAAAGAAATTCCACTAAAAACATTGAACTTAAACATTCAAACAATTTTAATTAAAATGCAAGAAGAAGTACACCGATTTGCTATTACCTTTAATCGTAAACGAGTTTCAAATAAACTTTTTGAAACTTCTTTAAGTGGGGCAGATTTTTTAACAAAAAATGATATAAAAAAGCTTTATGAAAATTTTGGTACAATTCATGAAATAATCAATACAAACCAAAAAAATATTGAAAAAATTATTGGAAAAACAAAAGCTAAAAAACTTTTTGATCACTTTAATAAATATCATGATTAAATAGTAAAATATAATTATGGAAGAAGAAAAAAATAAAATCGTAGTTTTATCCAAAGAGGATAAAAAATTAATTAATAAAATAGAAGTTCACATTCCAAAAATTAATAAGCTTGTAAATTTTCAAAAATATTTATCTAAACCGAAAATTACACCAACCACAGAATTTTCTTTTAGTTTTATTAATAATGATATTACTAACAGAGATAAAGCTGTGATTGCTTATTTTGAAAATCAACTTTTCTTAATAGAGAATATTAATTCAATTTTTGTTGATGAAGAAACAGAGGTTTTCAATAATATCACTAAAAATAGCGAATTAAAAATAGAAAAAATAAGAAATGAAACAAATGATTTTATTTCTAAGTATATTAATACAAAATTATCAGATTTTTTATTACAAGTAAATAATTATGTAATTGAAGATGATTCTAAAAGTGAAAAAGTAAATAAATTTATTAAAAATATTGAAGATCCTATTTCTAGGGCTGAACTAGAAACATTTCTTGATGATTTTATCAGTTTTAAAAATGCTAATAAAAAAAGAAAACAAAAAAACAAAAAAATCATTAAATTAATTTATTTAAGTGGAGGAATTTTATTTATTATTTTAGTTTCTGTTTTAATGCTGGTATTTTTTCTATAATTTAAAGAAAGAAGAAAAATGAATAAAATAATTATCACTATTGATGGAAAAGTAGCAACAGGAAAAACAACAATTTCTGAAGAAATTGCAAAGAAATTAAATGCTTCTTGTCTTTTTTCCGGAAAACTTTATAGACTATTTACTTTATATTTATTTAAAAAATATAAAACACAAGAAAATGTTAAAAACAATTTCAAAAAAGAATTTCAAACAGTAAAATTTATTTTTAAAGATGATAATTTTTTCATTAGTAATTTTACCTATGAAGAAAAAGAATTGTTTTCACAATTAGTAATGAAACATATTGATTTTGTTGCTCATACAAAAGAAGTGAGGGAATTCTTGAATAATTACTTTAGAAGAATAGTTAATGAGACAAATAATAATTTTATTGTAGAAGGAAGAGATGCAGGAACAATTATTTTTCCAAATGCAGATTTTAAGTTTTTTTTAGAAGTTAGCGATGAAGTCGCTGCAAAAAGAAGAAAATTACAATTAAATAAAATTTCTGAAGAAAAAACTATTGAAGATATTAAAAATGATAATCTCAAAAGAAATAATAGCGATAGCAAAGAAGTATCAATTGTTGCCGATGATGCATTTAAAGTAGACACTACTTTTTTATCAAAAGAAGAAGTTGTTTTAAAGATTATGAAGTTAATCGAGGAAAGTAGAATTAAAAATGAGAAATAAAAGAGTAGCGATTATTGGAAGACCAAATGTTGGGAAGTCAACCTTATTTAATCGTTTGATACAAAGAAAACTTTCTATCACTTCTGATATAAGTGGAACAACAAGAGATAGAATTTTACATACATGTGAATGATTAGGAAATAATTTTGATCTTATTGATACTGGTGGTTATTTGAAAGATGAAACTATTGATCAATTTCAAGAAGAAATTAATAACCAAATAGAAATTGCTATTAAAGAAGCTGATGCTATTGTTGTAGTTGTTTCATCTAAAGAAGGAATGACATCTCACGATATGATTGTTGCTAAAAAAATTCAAAATATAAATAAACCAATAATCTTAGCGATTAATAAAACTGATAATTTAGAAATAGCTAATTCAAATACATATGAATTTACTAAAATGAGAATAAAAGAACAAATACAAATATCTTCCATTCATGGAATAGGTATTTCTAATTTACTTGATGCAATTGTTTCTGTACTACCAAAACAAACAAATAATGAAGAAGATAACACTTTAAAAATAGGAATAGTTGGTAAACCAAATGTTGGTAAATCAACTTTAATTAATACTATTCTTAAAGATAATAGAGTAATTGTTAGTGATATTGCAGGAACAACAAGAGATGCAATTGATACAAAGGTTACTTATTACCAAGAAAACTACATCTTTACAGATACTGCTGGATTGAAAAAAAATAAAATGAATTTGAATGATATTGAATACTATTCAGAATTAAGAACTAATTTTACTATTTTGAATTCCGATATCATTTTATTAATGGTTGATCCAAGTCAAGAAATTACTAAAATTGATGAACAAATTTTAAGTGTTTTAAAGGAAGAATATAAACCAACAATAATTTTAATAAATAAAACTGATTTATTATCTCAAGAAGAAATTATTAATTTTGAAAAATTATTAAGAGAAGAATTTAAATTTTTTAATGATCCTTATATTATTAATATTTCTGCCTTAAAAAACAAAAAAATTAATAAAATTTTTCAATCAATTAAGAAAATAGATGAATCTTTAAATCAAGAAATTTCAATTAAAAAACTAAATAATTTTTTAATTGATTTACAAATGATAAAGAAACCGCCGAGACATAATGGTATTAGTGTTAAATTAGGTTTTATTACTTACTCAAATAATAGATATCCTCATTTTATTATTTTTTCAAATCATCCAAAATACATTCATTTTTCTTATGAAAGATTTATTGAAAATAATATTAAAAGAGCTTTTAATTTTAAAGGAATCCCTTTGAAAATTTCATTTAAGAAAAAATAAATTAACTTTAAGTTTAAAGGAAAAAAATGAAAAAATTACTTATTTTAGGAACCGGAGCTTATGCAAGTGCATTAGCAAACAATTTTTATAAAAATTTTGATGTTGTAAATTTATATGGTATTGATAAAGATGAAATTAATGATATAAATTTAAATAAAATGAATTCAAGATATTTTCCAGGAGCTAAATTTTGAAGTGATAAACTATATGCTACAGATAATATTGTAGAAGCACTCGAAGAAACAACTCATATTTTAATTTCACTTCCTACAAATGCAATTATTGAAGTTATTGAAAATAAAATTCTTCCAAATTTAAAACATAAAGTCTTTTGAATTAATGCTTCTAAAGGTTTTGTACCTAATTATCCTCTTGATCAAGATTTTCTTAATTTTATTATTCCTGAAAATCTTTCTCATGGAATCTATAAAATTATAGGAGGAACATTTGCAGTTGAAATGATGGCACATATGCCTTCATCACTAACACTTACTTCAGATAAAAATTTATACAATGAAGAATTATTGGAAAAATTCAATTCAGAAAATATTTTTACAACATGAAATGATGATTTTGTTGCAATTAATTTATTTTCTATTTTTAAAAATATTTATGCTATTGCTCAAGGGATGATTGAAGGATTAGGCTATAAAAAAAACACTCAAACATTATTAATGATGAAATCACTAAGAGAATTGAATAGTATCTATAATGATTTTAAACATCAAGAACTTTCAGCTAGTACTTTAACTACATCTGCATTGTTGGGTGATTTCATTTTAACAGGAACATCAAAGACATCCAGAAATTTTTCTTTTGGATATTCAATGATTTCTTCTAATTTAGAAGAAGCGTTAACGCAAAATAAAACTATCGAAGGGGTTAAATCATTAAAAGAACTTTCCTTTTCACATCCAAAAATAATTGAAAAGCATGATATATTAAATGTTTTAAATAGAATAATTTATCAAAATAAAAAACCAATAGATGAATTTAAGAAATTTTTAAACAACAATTAAATAATTGTTAAAGCTACAATAATAGTGATGATTTAGAAAACACTTAAATATATTTTTAATATATAATATTAATATGATGTTTAGGTACTTCATTAAAATGTACAAATTGTACATAAATTAATTCATATATAAGGAGAATAACATGAATAAAAAATGATTAGCAAAGGTTATTTCAGAAGATACTGGTTTGCCGTTAACAGAATCAGAAGCAATTATAGAAATTTTATTTGATAATATTACTTTTGCTTTACAATCTGAAGGTTCAATTTTAATTCCAAATTTTGGAACATTTAAAATTTCTGAACGTAAAGCTAGAAAAGGTATCAATCCAGCAACAAGAGAACCGATTGATATTCCTGCTTCAAAATCAATTTCTTTTAAAGTTTCAAAAAAATTAAAAGAAAAAATAAATAATTAATTCACCCATTGATTTAAATAGGAGGGAAAATGAATTCATTATCTATGTTATTTGAAATTTCCGATAAAAATCAAAGTATTGCTTTTAGTGTAATAGTTTTTGTTTTTATTGGTTTAATAATTTTATCAATTGTTATTCAAAACAAATTTCAAAAAACGACAACACACTATAGTACTAAAACTTCTACATCTAATAAAACTGGTGCTGAAGTTGCAAGATTAATATTAAAAGAAAATAATATTACTGATGTAGAAATAGTAAAATCTAGAGAAACAAAACGAGGATATATTGATAATTTCAATCCGACTAATAAAGTTATAACTTTATCTGCTTCGGTTTATGATTCAACTTCATTAACTGCAATAGCTATTGCCTCTCATGAAGTTGGACATGCTATTCAATATAATAAAGGTACAGGATTAATAAAATTAAGAACAAAAATGGTGATGCCAGTTATGATTGTTAGTAGAATTGGTTCAACAATTTTTCAATTAGGATTTTCTGTTTTCTTTTTTTCTATGATTTTTGGAACAACAATGAATTTTAATACGTTATTTTGATTCTTAATCCCTGGTTTAATAATTTCTGGAGCTACTTTATTATTTAATTTAGTAACTCTTCCTGTTGAATATGATGCTTCAAAAAGAGCTAAACAAAATTTACTGAATCTTCACATTATTTCTGATAAAAATGATGAGGAATATGAAGGCGTAAATAAAATTTTAAGTCTTGCTGCTAAAACATATTTTGTTGCATTGTTATCAACATTAACAACATTTTTAATGTATATATTAATGATTTTTGGGAGCAGCAGACGTTAATATATGAATATATTCGAAAAGTTGCTTAAAAACAATTTTATTAAAATAGAAGAAATTTTATTAACTTTTCATAAAAAAATAGGTTTGACATTAGAGCAAACCTTTTTGTTTATAAAAGTCATTAATTTTCAAGAAAAAAATAATTTTTTTGAAATTCAATTGTTTAAAAAAGAAAATAGTGAAATTTTTGATGGAGAATTTGTTGAGCAAACAATTTCTTTTTTGTATTCAAAAAAATTTGTTGAAGTAACTACTAAAAACAATAAAATGATTTTTTCTTTTTCTCTTTTTTGAAAAAAAATGGAAATATGACTTTCTGATTTTCCTTTAAACAAAGATAATGATGAAAAATTAGAGTGAATACTGTTTAATGTATCACTTCCTGAAGATTATTCTTTAGAAATTTTAAAACTTTATATTGACAAAAATCAAAAATATTTAGAAGAATATTTAATAAAAAAACATCAAAATAAAATTACTTTTGAAAATGTAATTAAGTATGTAAATGATAAACAAAATTTAGAATTTGCTGAAAAATCTTTTAATGAACCAAAAGTAATTGATCAAAATACTAAGAAAAAATTAGATTTAGATAATAAAAAAAATGTTTTAAAAAATAGTTTTAAAAAACCAACAAAAAAAGAAACTAAGGAAAAACTAAGTCAAAAAAATTGATTTGAATAATTCAATTATATCTTTTTCATTGTTTTTGCTAATTCTTCCAAAATTAGAAAGAATTTTAATGTTGATATTTTGTTTTTTATTTATTTCTAATAAATCTAAATATTCATCAATTGTCATAATTAATACTTTATCCATTATTTTTATATAAAAAATAATCACAGATATTCCTTTAAGTTTTTTAATCTTTTTTAATTGTTGTTTTTGATGTTCTTTTAATCTTCTAGTATCTCAATATTGATTGTTAATACTTTTTGCTTCAATTAGAACAAATTTTTCATTATAAATTCCAATAAAATCACAAATTGCTTTTTTAGAATAAACTAAAGTATATTTACCATTTATTTTCTTCATTATTGTTGGTGTTTGTGATTTGAAGAAAAAACATTGTTTTTCAAGACAAAGTTTTTCTAAATATTTCAATAATTTTTTTTCTCATTCGTTACCTGTCATATTATTAATTTATTAATAAAGCAAAAGTTTTATATAATTAATTTGCTATACGCTAATCGCTGATTAATTTTAGAGGAAAGTCCATGCTCGCACAATCTGAGATGATTGTAGTGTTTGTGAAAGGGGAAAAGATAACCCTTTGGATTGTAATGATTACGACAAATTTAAATGCTAAGTTATTTTGAATTAATATGTGTTTAAAGAAAAAGTGCCACAGTGACGATTTTTTGGGAAACTGAAGAGTGAAACGAGGTAAACTCCGCAAGCGAGAAACTCAAATTTTGGTAGAGGAGCTATACTACGGGAATTAAACCAAAGTATGGAAATAAAGTGAATGCTTTATTTAGATAAATGATTAGCTAATACAAAACATGGCTTATGTATAGTATTAAAAGCGCCTTTTGGCGCTTTTTTTATTTATAATTTAAACTCTTAAATTAATAAAAAGATATAATAGTATTATAAAAAAATAATTTAATAAGGTAACAATATGGAAATAATAATAGTAGTTCTGTTTTTTACAGTAATAATCGTACTTGTAATACTTGCAGTTTATGGTAGTTTTAAGGAAAAAAAAGTAAAAGCTGCAGCAGATTTTGAAAGAGAAAAGATAATAAACACAACAAAAAAAGATCGTTTATCAATGATGATAATGTTTGAACTATATAATGAAGAAAAAGAAAAGTATCTTCAAAATCATAATCCATTAAAAGGTAATGTTTCATTAGGGCAAATTAATTCATTAGGAACTGAAATTTTATATGAATTCATTAATGAAGAAAAGTATCAAGAAGTTTTCAAAGATAAAATAAGAAAAGAAGAACTTAAACAACATTTTTTAATTTTAGAAAATGTTAAACCTTCTCTTTGAGAAAAAAAAGCTTATGAAAGTTTAAATATAATAAATGCAAAAGCTAAGATTATTTTAGAAGATGAAGAAAACGAAGAACTAATAAAAGAGGTTAAAAAAGAATATGAATTGAAACGTTCCAAACATTTTAATAATAGTTAGATTTATTTTTGCGTTAATTGTTATTAGTTTATTATTAATAATTCCCTTTTTTCCTTATAGTGAAAATCCTAATCTTTATGTTGAATATGCAAATATAAAAGTAAACATTTTAAATTATGTGGCATTATTTTTCTTTATGATTGCTGCATATACTGATTACCTTGATGGTCATCTTGCAAGAAAAAATAATCAAATAACAACTTTTGGAAAAATTTTTGATCCATTAGCAGATAAAATTTTAGTAAATTCTGTTTTAATTATTTTTACATTATTTGGTAGGATTCCAATAATTTTTACTATTATTTTTGTAATAAGAGATTTATTGGTTGATGGATTGAGAATTGCACTTGCTTCAAGTGGCGAAGTTCTTGCTGCAAACAAATGAGGAAAGTTCAAAACCTTATTTCAATTTTTTGGATTAATCATTCTTTTTTTAATTTTTCCTTCTCCTGGAGATATGTATTATAATTGAGATATTAATTCATTATCATTAATAGTTTTATTTATTGGTTTAATATTTTCTGTTTTATCAGGAATAAAATACTATCAAATGAATTGAAATAAATTATTTAAATAAAATAAGTAAGTAGGTAAAAATGAAAACAAATGATAATAAAATGAATAATATAGAATTAAAAAACATTGAGACAAAAAATCAAGAAATAAAAAATGAAAAAACAAAAAATTCTTTAACAAAAGAACAAAAAAAAGAAAGAAAACTTTTTACCTTAAAATTATTAGCTACTTTTTGATTATTAGCACTTCCAATAATTATAGTTTCTTTGATAGGGCTTTAAAAAATTAAAAAATGATTGACAATTTAGGAAATAAATTATTTGAAGAACTTAAAAATCAAAATAAAATAATTTCATCTGTAGAATCATTTACTGGTGGTCAATTTATTTCAAAAATCACTAAAAATCCTGGAGCAAGTAATGTTTGTAAAGGAGGAATGGTTACTTATTCAAATTCTTCTAAAATTACTTTATTAGGTATTGATAAAAAAGAAATAGAAAAATTTGGTGTTGTTTCTGAAGAAATTGCTTTTCAAATGGCGCTTAATGGAAGAAAAATTTTTAACTCAGATATTAATGTTTCTTTTACTGGTAATGCAGGTCCTGGTGTTTTAGAAAATAAACCAAGAGGATTATTTTTTATTGGTTTTAGTACTAAAGAAAAAACTATTGTTAAAAGATATTATTGTAACGAACTTAAGCGTGATGAATTAATTTTGTTTGCAATTAATGAAGCGAATAAAATAATAATTAATTATTTAAAAAAAGGATAAAAAAGAATTTATTTATATAAATTTAATTATGAAATCATCAAATGAAGAAATAAATAAAATATTAAAAACTGCAGAAACAAAATTTGGAAAAGGAACTTTATTAAAACTTTCTAGTAATACTTCATTAAAAGTTGAGGTAATTTCTACAGGGATAGCATCCTTGGATGAAATTTTAGGTGGTGGTTTTCCTAAAGGAAGGATAATAGAAATATTTGGTCCAGAATCATCAGGTAAAACTACGATTTCTTTAGCTTTTGCTGCCTCAGTACAAAAAAAAGGCGGAGTTGTTGCTTTTATTGACGCAGAACATTCATTAGATCCTAAGCATGCTTCAAAATTAGGAGTGGATCCAAAAAAAATTCTTATTTCTCAACCAGATAATGGTGAGCAAGGATTAGAAATTGTTAATTATTTATGTGAAATAGGTGGGGTAGATTTAATTATTATTGATTCTGTTGCTTCTTTAACTCCTAAAGCAGAAATTGATGGAGAAATAGGAAATCAAAATATTGGACTTCAAGCTAGAATGATGTCGAAAGCAATGAGAGTTATTTCAACTAATGCCTCAAAGAGTAAGACTATTGTTATTTTCATTAATCAATTAAGAGAAAAAGTTGGAGTAATTTTTGGTAATCCAGAAGTTACACCTGGCGGAAGATCATTAAAATTTTATTCAACAATTCGTTTGGATGTTAGAATAAAAGAACGTTTAAAAAAAGATGGTGATTTTTTTGGACAAATAATTAAGTTTAAAACAATTAAAAATAAAGTAACTTCACCTTATAAAGAAACTTTTGTTACATTAAATTATGATGAAGGATTCGATGTAGAAGAAGATTATATTAATTTCCTTATTAAAAATAAAAAACTTACTCAAAAAGGACCTTGAATTTATCAAAATGATAAAGCCATCGGAAAAGGAAAAAAAGAAGCATTCAAAAACATTAATAGAACCTTATTAAAATAAGAATATAATAATAATGAAAACATTTAGTTTAAATATTATAATGTTTTAATTTTTATAAAAATAATTCAAAATATGTTTTTTGAATTATATAGAAAGAATTTAATGAAAATTTTAATAATTGGTGATATTTTTGGTTATGCAGGAAAAAGAATAATTATGGAAAATCTTCCTTTCATTAAGACAGATTTGAAAATTGATGTAGTTATTGCAAATGCTGAAAATGTATCAAATAATGGAAAAGGTTTAAATTATAAAGATTATTGTGATTTAAAAGATTTTGGGATAGATTATTTTACTTTAGGAAATCATGCCTTTAAAGATAAAGATATTTATAATTTTATCGATGAAGTTGATAATTTGGTTAGACCAGCAAATTTAAAAAAAGAAACTGCAGGTAAAGAATATTTAATTTTTAATTTTAATAATAAAAGAATTTTATTATTTAATTTATTAGGACGAGAATTAATGAATAGAAAACAAGTTACTTCACCATTTGAAAAAGCAGACGAAATTTTAGATAATGTTGAATATGATTTGGCAATATTGGATTTTCATGCAGAAACAACTTCAGAAAAAAAAGTTCTTTCTTATTATTTACGTGATAAAGTAAAGATTTTTTATGGAACGCATACCCACATTCAAACTTCCGATGAAGAAATATTAAATGATCAAGCATATATAACTGATTTAGGAATGGTTGGTATTTCTGATTCTGCTATAGGTATTGAATATGAAGGGGTTTTAGATAGAATGTTAGAAAAAAATAAATTTTCCTCTTTTAAAGAAAAAGAAAGTGGAATTAAAACATTAAATTCAATTCTTGTTTCGTTATATGATAATACTTTAATTCCTTATAATATCGAAAGAATTAATTTAAAAATCAAATAAAATTTAACTTTAATGAAATAAAAAAAATAAAAGTTTTTTTTATTTCATTTTTTTGTTATAGTTATAAGGAATAGAAAAGTTAATTAAGTAAATATCTAAAAAGACATTTAAAAATTGTACTCTGTTTTAACAAGTATAATTCTTTATTTAACTTTTATATTTTAACTTTTAAAATGAGTTAAGCTCTCTCAAAACTGAATAGAACCATCAATTAATGAGAGTTTGATCCTGGCTCAGGATTAACGCTGGCGGTATGCCTAATACATGCAAGTCGAACGAAAATCTTCGGATTTTAGTGGCGAACGGGTGAGTAATGTATGTTTAATCTACCTTGTAGTTTGGAATAACCATTGGAAACGATGGCTAATACTGAATACTATTTATAATGGAATCTTTATAAATTAAAAGGGGCGTTTGCCCCGCTATAAGATGAGAACATATTACATTAGCTAGTTGGTAGGGTAAAGGCCTACCAAGGCAATGATGTATAGCCGAGCCGAGAGGTTGATCGGCCACAATGGGACTGAGACACGGCCCATACTCCTACGGGAGGCAGCAGTAGGGAATTTTTCACAATGGACGAAAGTCTGATGAAGCAATACCGCGTGAGGGAAGACGGTTTTAGGACTGTAAACCTCTGTTATAAGGGAAGAATATGTCGGAGAGGAAATGCTCCGTGCAGTGACGGTACTTTATTAGAAAGTCACGGCTAACTATGTGCCAGCAGCCGCGGTAATACATAGGTGGCAAGCGTTATCCGGATTTATTGGGCGTAAAGAGTGCACAGGTGGTTATATAAGTTTGATGTTAAAGACCGAAGCTCAACTTCGGTTCGCATTGAAAACTGTATAACTAGAATGCAGGTGGGAATAGTGGAATTCGATGTGTAGCGGTGGAATGCATAAATATATCGAGGAACACCAGTGGCGAAGGCGGCTATTTGAACTGTAATTGACACTTAAGCACGAAAGCGTGGGGAGCAAATAGGATTAGATACCCTAGTAGTCCACGCCGTAAACGATCTAGATTAGATGTCGGAATTATTCGGTATCGCAGCTAACGCATTAAATCTAGCGCCTGGGTAGTACGCACGCAAGTGTAAAACTCAAAGGAATTGACGGGGACCCGCACAAGTGGTGGAGCATGTGGTTTAATTCGATGATACGCGAAAAACCTTACCTACGCTTGACATACTTGGCAAAACTATAGAGATATAGTCGAGGTTAACCAATGTACAGGTGGTGCATGGTTGTCGTCAGCTCGTGTCGTGAGATGTTTGGTTAAGTCCAGCAACGAGCGCAACCCCTATCCTATGTTACCAGCATTAAGTTGGGGACTCATGGGAGACTGCTAGGGTAACCTAGAGGAAGGTGGGGATGACGTCAAATCATCATGCCCCTTATGCGTAGGGCTACACACGTGCTACAATGGTACATACAAAGTGCTGCAAACCCGTGAGGGTAAGCGAATCACAAAAAATGTATCTCAGTCCGGATCGAAGTCTGCAATTCGACTTCGTGAAGTTGGAATCACTAGTAATCGTAGGTCAGCAATACTACGGTGAATACGTTCTCGGGTCTTGTACACACCGCCCGTCAAACCACGAAAGTCGGCAATGCCTAAAACCAGTGTCCTAACCTTTTTAAGGAGGGAGCTGTCTAGGGTAGGGTTGATAATTGGGGTTAAGTCGTAACAAGGTATCCCTACGGGAACGTGGGGATGGATCACCTCCTTTCTATGGATATGATTTAAAAGTTTTTGGTCTTTTTTCTTACTTAAAAAAAGATTGTCTTGGTTCTATTTAGTTTTGAGGGAGTTTCCTCAACATATATAAAGAAAGCTCTTTGAAAACTGAATACATCAATAATCTTAAAATCTTAAATAAAAAATTAAATTATTAAATAAAAAAAATAATTAGGATATTCTGAAAAAGAAACATAAATCAAATACTTTTAATACTAATAAGTTATTAAGGGCACATGGTGGATGCCTTGGGAATAGGAGCCGACGAAGGACGTGATTACCTGCGATAAGCTTCGGTTAGCTGGAAATAAGCGCTGATCCGAAGATTTCCGAATGGGGAAACCCACTTCAATAAGAAGTACTTCTAACTGAATTCATAGGTTAGAAGAGGGAACCTAGGGAACTGAAACATCTAAGTACCTAGAGGAAAAGAAAGAGAATTCGATTTCCTGAGTAGCGGCGAGCGAAAAGGAAAAAGCCCAAACCATTTACTTGTAAATGGGGTTGTAGGACTACTTTATAGAGTTACAAAATAATAAGATAGACAAATACTGCTGGGAAGCAGAACCATAGAGTGTGATAGTCACGTAGTCGAAATTTTATTATCTCTTAGTAGGATCCTGAGTAGGGCGGGACACGAGAAATCCTGTCTGAATCTACCCAGACCACTGGGTAAGGCTAAATACTACCTATTCACCGATAGTGAACCAGTACCGTGAGGGAAAGGTGAAAAGAACCCCGGGAGGGGAGTGAAATAGATCCTGAAACCATGTTGCCTACAAGAAGTCAGAGCCCGTTAATGGGTGATGGCGTGCCTTTTGCAGAATGAGCCGGCGAGTTATGATTACATGCGAGGTTAAGTAAACGGAGCCGTAGGGAAACCGAGTCTTAATAGGGCGATTTAGTATGTAGTTGTAGACCCGAAACCAGGTGAGCTATCCATGAGCAGGTTGAAGTAAAGGTGAAACTTTATGGAGGACCGAACCAGTGTACGTTGTAAAGTGCTTGGATGACTTGTGGATAGAGGTGAAATTCCAATCGAACCTGGATATAGCTGGTTCTCCCCGAAATAGCTTTAGGGCTAGCGTTAGAGTTTGAGTTTAATGAGGGTAGAGCACTAATTATATGATGGTCCCATCTAGGGATACTGAATATAGATAAACTCCGAATATCATTAAATATATCTAGCAGTCAGTACATGGGTGATAACGTCCATGCACGCGAGGGAAACAACCCAGATCACCAATTAAGGTCCCAAAATCAATGCTAAGTGGAAAAGGAAGTGAAGTCGCTAAGACAGCTTGGATGTTGGCTTAGAAGCAGCCACCATTTAACGAGTGCGTAACAGCTCACAAGTCGAGCGATTTTGCACCGAAAATTCAACGGGGCTAAGCATTGTACCGAAATTGTGACTTTTGTATTTATACAAAGGGGTAGGGGAGCGTTCTAAATGGGATGAAGCTGAATCGTGAGGATCAGTGGACTAATTAGAAGTGAGAATGCCGGCATGAGTATCGATTGAAGGTGAGAATCCTTCATACCGTTTGCGCAAGGTTTCCTAGGCAAGGTTCGTCCACCTAGGGTTAGTCAGGACCTAAGGCGAGGCCGATAGGCGTAGTCGATGGACAGCAGGTTGATATTCCTGCACTGTTATATAGAGGGATGGAGTGACGGAGAAGGCTAGAGTATGCATACGAATGGAAGTGTATGTTTAAGCGTTCGAGGCAGTTAAGTAGGCAAATCCGCTTAACATTAATGCTGAGTCGTGATGAGGAGTGAAATCCTTCGGGAGAGTAACGAAGTACTCGATGTCATGCTTCCTAGAAAAGCTTCTACTGCTAATCTATATAATACCTGTACCGAGAACGAACACACGTGCGCAAGGAGAATATCCTAAGGTAAGCGAGATAACTATAGCTAAGGAACTCTGCAAAATAGCCCCGTACGTTCGCAAGAAGGGGCGCTTGTTTAGGCAAGCCGCAGTTAAGAGGTCCAGCCAACTGTTTAACAAAAACACAGCTCTCTGCTAAAGCGTAAGCTGAAGTATAGGGGGTGACGCCTGCCCGGTGCTGGAAGGTTAAGGGAATTTGTTAGCTCTTTTGAGCGAAGCATTGAACTGAAGCCCCAGTGAACGGCGGCCGTAACTATAACGGTCCTAAGGTAGCGAAATTCCTTGTCAGGTAAGTTCTGACCCGCATGAATGGTGTAATGATCTGGACGCTGTCTCAGCTATAGGCTCGGTGAAATTTTAGTACCTGTGAAAATGCAGGTTAGACGCAGTAAGACAATAAGACCCCGTGAAGCTTTACTACAGCTTTGTATTGATTTATGGCATATCTTGTACAGGATAGGTCGGAGACTTTGAAGTAATGACGCTAGTTGTTATGGAGTCATCCTTGGGATACGACCCTCGATATGTTGTGAATCTAACTTCTAATCATTACCGGTTAAAGGACAGTGCATGGTGGGTAGTTTGACTGGGGCGGTCGCCTCCTAAAAGGTAACGGAGGCGTTCTAAGGTACCCTCAACATGGTCGGAAATCATGTGTAGAGCGCAAAAGTAAAAGGGTGCTTGACTGTGAGACTTACAAGTCGAACAGGGTAGAAATACGGATTTAGTGATCCGCTGGTTCCTTGTGGAAGGGCCAGCGCTCAACGGATAAAAGTTACTCCGGGGATAACAGGCTAATCTCCCCCAAGAGTCCACATCGACGGGGAGGTTTGGCACCTCGATGTCGGCTCGTCGCATCCTGGAGCTGTAGTTGGTTCCAAGGGTTGGGCTGTTCGCCCATTAAAGCGGCACGCGAGCTGGGTTCAGAACGTCGTGAGACAGTTTGGTCCATATCTACTGTGTCCGCAAGATATTTGAGGAATGCTGCCCCTAGTACGAGAGGACCGGGGTGGACGCACCTATGGTGTTCCAATTGTCTCGCCAGAGGCATCGTTGGGTAGCTAAGTGCGGAATCGATAAATACTGAAAGCATCTAAGTATGAAGCGAGTTCCAAGATAAGATATCTCTCCAATTTAATTGGTTAAGATTCCTTATAGACTATGAGGTTGATAGGCTAGGTGTGTAAGTGCAGTGATGCATTGAGCTGACTAGTACTAATAAATCGAGGACTTATGTATTAAAATATATTCTAGTTATTTTTTAGAAGATGTATTTAGTTTTGAAAGAACTTTCAAACATAAAACAATTTTAACAACACTGAAATAAGTGTTTTTTT
>CAMZOE010000039.1 GCA_947330515.1 uncultured Mycoplasmataceae bacterium | reverse complement strand
AAAAATGATAAACTTAACAAAAAAATTAAAAGTAAAAAAAGCAAATTATGAAATTAGATTTTTTGAAGTAGAAACGTTAACAGATTTAAATTTTATGATCATAAAATTTGCTCTATTAGCTTTAGAAGAAGGAAAAACATTCAAAGAAAAAGCATTAGAGTTTACTGGCAATGAAAATGATTTATATTCTCTTTTAGTTAAAAGACTTGAAATTATTTTAAAATTAAAAAAATATGAAAAGATAGAAGAAGATGATAGCAAACTTCTTAAAAGTAGACAAAAAGATTTACAAAAAATGTATGATGAAAAAAAGAAATATAATGTTGCTTTTAAAAATGAAACTATTTATTATTTCAATGAAATAGATAAATTTTATAAAGAAAATGATAAAAACAGTTTATATGATTTAAATGATATTGAAAACGTTTTCAAAAATGATTTTAAGCATTCTAATAAAATTTATGATTCAATAAGATTATTAAATGATGATGAAGATGATTATAATGATGAATTAAATAAATCAATAGAAGAGAACTTTGATCTATTAGTAAAAAAAGATTTTAAATCATTTCAATTTCTAAAAGATAAAAATGAAGAAAATTTTTATTCTATAAATATTTTAGAAGAAATAAAAACAGATTATAAAAAAATAACTCAAAACAACATTGAAAGAAGTTTTTTAGAATTAATAGCTCCTATTAATGAAATTACTTCTGAAAAAATATTAATTCGTAATTTAAAGATAAAAGAAAATATTGATAATGTTTTTCTTAGTAAAGATTTTTCAAAACAAAATTCTTTAGTATTTGAAATTACTCCAAAAAACGAAATTATTATTACAAATTTATTTAACTATGAAGGAATTATCTTTTCAAAAGAAAACAAAATAACTTTTAAAGAATTTAAATCAAATTTATCATATTATGAAGCTTTATTTTCATGAATTGAAAATAATATATCAAGTGATAATTTTCATACAATTGAAAAACTAAAAAGATTAATTTTAAAAGAAGCAGAAACTAGAGAAGATTTTCTTTTTATAAAAAGAAATGTTAATTATAAATTAGATATTAAATCTTCTCTTGAAAAAGTACCTTTAATGAATCAATATAAAATTAATTTTATTAATGAAAATGAAAAAGATTTTATTGGTTTTGAAATGTATAACAAAATGATTAATGATTCTTTTGTTGAATATTATAAATATATAAAAACATTTAATTATTTTTTCTTAGATATTATGAATGAATCTAAAAAAATAACATTATTTTCAAAAATTTTTAATTTTAATAAAAACATTTTAACAAAAGAAGATTTGGAATGATTTGTTAATTTTAAAGAAAGTAAAAATTTATTAGAAAAAAGAATCATTGAATTAGTTTCATCTTTTTCAACTAAAAGAGGAATAGTTGATCAATTATTAAATAATTTTATAAAAAATATAAAAAAAAATAATGGAAAAGAAGAAAACATAGAAAAAGATAAAATAATAAATGAACTAGAAGACTGAAAAAGAGTTTGCAATTTTTTTGTTCATTTAACCGATAAAGACCAAAAAAAATATAAAAAAGATGAAAAAGTAATTAAAGAAAAGTATAATAAATTACCAGGAATTAAAAATAAAATTCATCAAATTTCTTTTAATGATTTAAAAAGTAATAAGCTAGAAGAAGAAGACTTAAATTATGTTCAAGATATTGTTTTATCATTAGATGAATTTATTGATTCTAAAAAAGATTTAAAAGAATTTAAGAAAATATAATATTGATAAATTTCAATAAAATATTATAAGTTAAAGTTTTTAACTAAAATAAAGATAGCATTTAATATTTTACAAATTAATAGAGTGAGAGTAGTTGATATAAAAGGAGTTTTTATACAAATGAAAAAAAGTGAAGAAATAATTAAATTTATCGAAAAAGATATCGAGAATAATCTTGAAAAATATGTAAATCTTAATAAAGAAAAGGTAATAGAATTTCTTTTAAGTTTTACTTTAGAAGAACTTTTTGACGATTTTAAAATTAAAAATAAAATTCATCAAATTTCTTTTAATGATTTAAAAAGTAATAAATTAGAAAGAAAAAACTTTAATTATGATCAAGATATTGTTTTAACATTGTCAGATTTTATTGATTATGATAAAGATAAAGATTTAAAAGAAATTATATAAGTTAAAATTTTAGTGAAAATAAAATAGTATTTAATGTTTGATAGCTAAATAGAATGATGTTGATATAAAAAAGGAGTTTTATATAAATGAAAAAAAGTGAAGAAATAATTAAATTAATAAAAAAAGATATTGAGGATAATCTTGAAAAATATGTAACACTTAAGAAGGAAAAGGTAATAGAATTTCTTTTAAGTTTTACTTTAGAAGAACTTTTTGATGATTTTAAAATTAAAAATCAATTATTAGAAAAGAAAACAAAAACTATAAAGAAAAAAGAACTTTTTACTGATATCTTCAATAATGAATGTACTTTTTCAGAAATTACTAGAGATCATATTTGACCGCTTTCAAAAAATGGATTAAATAATAAAGAGAACATTATGTATATTTGTGAATTAAGCAACACAAAAAAAGCTGATTTAACTGAAGGCACAATTAATGATGTTAAATGAAAAGTAAGCAAAAATAAACCAAAAGGAACAAAAGGTAAATTAGCACCTACTCATTGAAAAGGTGTTCTTGCTATTAAACAAAGTGGTAAAAAAACATTTAAAACAATAAAAATAGATGAAGAACAAAAATATTATGATGATTTTAAAAATAAACAACAAAAATTAAGAATGATTTAAAGAAAGTAAATTACTGTAATGATAAAACCATCACTCTTTTTTATTAAAGAGTGATGGTTTTATCATTTATTGATGAAAAAATAATGTTAAAAATTTAAATTGTGATAAATTTTATCATAATCATCACTTTAACTTTCTTGATAATACATATCAATAAATTTTATTACTGTTCCATATACCATTACTTCACTTGCACCTCCAGCAACATCAGAAGTGCTCATTCTGATGTTAATAATAGCATCAAATTCTTTATAATCCTTTGTAGCATTAATAATTAAGTTATCAATAGCAACTTCTCTAGTTTCATTAATTTTTATAAACCTGTAATTCACCTCCTTTAATTGATTTAATTCCAACTCCTATATCTGAAAAAGCATTTTTAGAACGAACAGATGATCCATAAACCATTCCTAAAGAAATAAATTTTTTATCACCTAAATTACTAGTAGTATATAAATTATTGTTTTTAAAATAATCAATTGTTTTGTTACTTAATTGTTGTACACGTTCATACCTTTCAAGATATTGTTCCATTTCATTAGGAACTTTAATTGTTTCTCATTCTTTTGCATAACATTTATCAAATCTTTTTTGTTTCCTTTAATTGCTTTTACTATACATATACAATTAACCTTTATTTTTCCTTTAGAATTAATAAAAAAACTATTCTTTTATCAAAGAATAGTTTTTTGTTTATATTAGGTTTGTTTATTTTTTAGATAAAATTAAAATGAAATTTTTCATCATAAGAATTATTAAAATCCCAATTCATATCGAAAGATGTTGAAGGTATTGGTTCTTCTCCACTTCCTTTTAAGTTAAAAGATAATGGAGTTTTATCATCAACCTTTAAATTGTTAACATTTCCAACTATAGTTAAATTTAAAAGTTGTTTTTTATAATCCAATTCGAATAAACATTCAAAGGCAAGATTATCTATAGAAATTTCTTTTCAAATATCTTCATTTTCACCACCAGTATATAAGTATGTGAAATTTTTTAAGTAAAAATTTAGTTCATAATTATCGATATTTTTTTCCTTGTTATAATATCAAATATTTTCAAAAAATAAATATTTTGCTTGGATATCTTCTTCATAACTTCCTATAAAAGAATAAGATTGAATAAATGATATATCAAGATTATCAATTTCCTTTATTGTACTATTACCCTTAATAGGATTTTTTTTAGAAATATTTATTAAATTTTCTGCATTTAAATTTAAACTTATTTTTATTTTATCTCCAATTCCTCAAGAATATTTTTTTTCATATTGATGCTGAATTTTAGATTTTTTTTCATCAATTTTTCCTATATTTTTAGTATTAAAAACTTCATCTCCATTTCCAATTGGGTATTGTTCTTCTTTTCCACCAACTGCAGCAATTATTCCAAAAACTATTCCAATAATAAGAAGAATAGCTAATATTGTGCTTATAGTAATAATAATTATTTTTTTCTTTTTATTTTTTTCAGAATCATGAGTAATTATTTAGTGATTGTCATTAGAATTTTTACTAAAAAATCCAAGATTTGTTTTGTTTGTATTCATTTTTGTTTCCTTTTTATTGGAACCAAAATAAAATTCAAACAAAATCTTCAAAACATATTTTAATAAAATAAAATTTAAACAAATAATACATAAATTCATATTAATTATAATTAATATTTAAATTTTATAATGCAAAATATTCATTTAAAAAAGGATTAATTATATTTATTTGTTTTAACTTTCTTTTTTATCAACATCAATAAATTTTATTACTGTTCCATACACCATTACTTCACTTGCACCTCCGGCAACATCAGAAGTGCTCATTCTGATGTTAATAATAGCATCAAATTCTTTATAATCCTTTGTAGCATTAATAATTAAGTTATCAAGAGCATCTTCTCTAGTTTCATCCATTAATTTTTTATAAACCTGTAACTTACCTCCT
>CAMZOE010000038.1 GCA_947330515.1 uncultured Mycoplasmataceae bacterium | reverse complement strand
CTAATCAATTAACAACTATCGATCAAAATGATGATATTAAGGTTTTATCTCTTAGTCCAGATACTCTTAGTCCAGATGTTGATTCTTTAGATGTTTGAGTAAATCTTGATAAACAACTTTTTAATTATGATATTAATTTTAAAACTAATGATTTTGACGATCAAATAGTAAAAGGTTTTATCTTTCATAATCCTATTGGTGTGGATGTAGAATGACAAAAATATAATTTAAGTGATGGGGTAAAAATTCAAAATAAACATGCTTCAAATAGCGCTTCTTATAAAGTAATTTTTAATGATAGTTTTATAACTTCAACTAATGCTCGAGATTGCGCTGTTCAATTCGGAATTGAGTACGGAACAGAAAACTTTGCAACTAAATCTCCGATTAGATTAGAACTAAAAGAAACAACTATAAATACTTTATATGATTTAACAGATGATCAAACTTCATTAAACTTAAATGATGATATGACTTATGCTCATTTAAGTTTTGATATGAATTACAACACTAATCGTTTAGCAATTAATAGTGTTCATTTAAAGTCAAAAGATAATAGTGATGTTAACATTGATTTATTCAACGGTGGAGATACAAATCTTATTCAAGGTACTAATAATTTTACTTTAAAATTAGAAGAAGACTATGATTATAGTGAACTATTTTTACAATTTATCTTTAATGATAAAAAATCAAATGAAAATGAAGTTAGATATTACATTGATGCAGATTTCAATAGTAGTAGTGATACTACTTTTCATTCAGGAATTGCTCCAAAACCAAATAAATGAGAATGAGGAACTAAAGAAATCATCACTTTAATATTCATCATTTTATTTATAATTATTGTTTTAATTCTTTTTGTAGTTATTCTTTTACAAATTAAAAAACGTAAACGTTTAGAAGATGAACAAGCAGAAGAATATTATAATCAAAATCTATTATAGATTTTAAAATTTATTAATTAAATATAATTTAAACTTGTCTAATTTTAAATAAAA
>CAMZOE010000037.1 GCA_947330515.1 uncultured Mycoplasmataceae bacterium | reverse complement strand
GCCATCGTGAAGCACATTTAGGAAAAAATAAAAATATAATGAAAAAAATATTTTTAGAAAAAAACAATAAATTATTTTAATTCTTTATCAAAAAAGAATATTTGCTTTTTAAGGTAAAATTATATTATACATATAATAAAAAATTTATTTTTTAACAATATAATAAAATTATTTTAGGAGTTTATTTTGAAAGAAAATAAAACAGAAAATCTTGATGAAGAATTAATTGATCAAGAGAATAAAACAGAAAATCTTGATGAAGAATTAATTGATCAAGAGAATAAAAAAGAAAATCTTGATGAAGAATCAATTGATCAAGAAAATAAAACAAAAATTAATTTATTAAAAGAAAATATCAATGAAACATCTGAGATAGAATTAATTAATCAAAATGAAGAACCAATAAAAATGACAAGTAAAATAAATGTTGTTTTTGATAAAGAAGATAAACTTAATACTTTTTCACAACCAACATTAAAAAATCAATTATTTAATGACTTTTTCAAAAATTCTAAAAAGCTTGCAAAAAGTTTATTTGACTTACAATTAAAATGATTAGCATTTGTTTTTTTTATTGTATTTTTAGAACTTTTTATTAAACTTACTTTAATTAGTTCATTCTCGGTTGCTTCCGATATTCATGCTTCTTTAATGGATTTAGTTAGCGTAGCAGTTGTTTATCCGATGATATTTATTTTCTTTATTTTTAATTCGGTAAGTATAATTCAAATGCGTGAAGAAAATTCAATTAAGCGATATTTTACAAGTGGAATTTCTAGAATACAAATTCTTTTTATTGACGTTTTTTTAATAAGTATTTATGCTTTAGTAGTAGAATTATTTATGTTATTTGTTGCGATTCCGCTTTTAAGTGTAATTGTTAATGCAAGTTTTGACTTTTGAGATACAAGTTTTGTCTTTGATTTTAGTCAAATAGATTGATTAATTTTTCTTCCAAGTATTATTTTTGGAAATATCTTTTTTGCAGTTCTCTCTTTTATCATGGGAACAAAAATTAATTCCAATAAAACTGTTCAATTTTTAGGATCATTCATCTTTATTTATGTAATAGTTGTTACTGGTTTTGGAACAAGATTAGTTGATTATTCACCTAAAAAAGGTGAATTAGGCGGAGGATTTTTTATTGTATTGTTCAAATACTTACCTTATATTAATCCAATTACTATAGTTACTGAAATAGTTTCCTTGAGTGGTAATATATTCTATCGTTCAGCTGCAAATGGAGGAAAAGAAATTTATTATACTATCTTTTCTTTAACAATAGCATTTTCTATTATTAGTGTTGTTCTTAGTGCAATCTATAGTGAAAAACTAGTAAATCTTTCATTAGGAAGATAAATAAATTAAAAATTTAATAATTGTTTTATGCCGCATAAATATGCAGCATTTTTTTTATCTTGATAATAATTTCTTGAAATCTTATATATTGAAATTTTACTTCTCTTCTTTTTATCTTAATTATTGATATAAATTTATTATTATCTCTTATTTATCACAAATAGGGTAAAATTAAAGTATGTATAAAAATAGATTTAATATTTCTGAGCATGCAGAAATTAAAAATAAATATGTTTTATTTGTAGAAGATTTAAAAATCTCTTTTAAAGAAAAAGAAGTCCTTAAAGGGATTACTATGGGTTTAAGACAAGGAGAAACTCTTGCAATTGTAGGAGCTAATGGTTCAGGAAAAACTGTTTTAATGGAAACTATTTTAGGTATTATTCCAAAACAAGAAGGAGAAATATATTTAAATCTTGGTCATGAAACCTTTAAAGATAATTTAAAAGAAGTGGGAATTCAATTCCAACAAAGTAAGTTTGGTAAAAGAGTAAAAGTAAAACGTGTTTTTAGCGAACACCTTTCTCTTTATAAAGAAAAAACTTCCCAAGAAGAACTTGATGAAATTATAAAAGCTTTTGAAATTGAAGAAGTTTTAAATAAAAAGATTAATAAACTATCTGGTGGACAACAACAAAGAATTAATCTTGCACTTTCAATTATGCATAATCCTAAAATTATGATTTTAGATGAATTTATTACAGGATTAGATGTAAAATCAGTTAGAGAAATTATTACATATGTAAATGATTTAAAATTAAAAAATAATGCTTCAATGATTATTATTTCTCACCAACCAGAAGAAGTTGAAGCTCTTGCTGATCGTGTTATTGTATTACATGATGGAGTTATTACTCAAGAAGCAACTCCTAAAGAAATAATTGAAAAATATGGTAATATGGCCTTATTTATTGAAAAAAATATCTAATTTATCAATTATAACCTTTTAAATAATAAAAAAGAACTAAAATTTTAGTTCTTTTTTATTATTTAAAATAATGTATATAATCATTATGATTTAATTAAATTAAAGGTTTAGGTTTTTTAAAGAATGTTTGAAAATGAATTATTAGGAAATAAATTTGTAAAAAATTTTTTAAATATGGTTGCTTTTATTATTTTGTTTTCTTTACTTTTAGGTAGTATTGAACTTTGATCAGATATTATGTTTTCTGTAGGTGAATTAATGCTTTTTGTTGTTGTTTCAATTACAACAATAACTTATTATAAAAAATACAATAATAAATTCTTTTTGGAACGATTAGAAGTTCTAAATTTTAATAAAATAAAAATTAAGATTAATTCATTTCTAATAGTTTTATTTTATTCTATTTTATTCATTGTTTTATTTTTATTATTAAGTATGGTTTTTTCTAGAATAATTATTTTTAGAAAAAGGATTTTTGATGATAAAATTCATAGTAAGATAAGATGAAATAACTTTAACTATCTATTATATTTTTATTTTTTCTTTTCAGAAACAATAATCGTTATTTGATTCAATTATTTTTTACTTCATTTTATTAAAAACATTTCATTTATATATGGAATTATATTTTCATTATTTATTTGAACTTTTCTTTTTGGTAATTTAATAGTTTCTCCTTCAATTTATAGGGAGTTACCTTTCTCTTCTTTCGAAAAAAATAATTATTATTTTTCATGAATTTATAATGAAACTAATAATAGCTTACCTATATCAGAAACAAAATTAATGATTAATAGCATTCTCACACCATGAATTAGTTTTGGGATTATAGGAAGATGACTACCAACAAATACTAATAGCTTATCTTTTGATTTTCATTGAATGAATATAAGTTTTTCTTCATTATATTATGGTTATCAACCTAATTGATGAATTAATCACTTTCAGTTTACTCCCTTTATAATTCTTTTATTTTATATTTTAATACCAATATTTTTTAAAAGAAAAAAAGATTAAATAAATGATTATCATTAGAAGTTATAAACTAGATAATAAAAAGTTTACTTGAACATAATTATGTTCAAGTTTTTTACTATTAAAAATAAAAAAATAATTTAATTATGAATACATTTATATAACAAAACGTCACATAAATATGTGAGTAAAATACTTTTAACTATTTTATTTTCTTTCTGTTTATTCAATCTTTTTTTCAATTGTTTTGACAATCTCTTTTGTATTATCCAAAAGAGATTGATACATTTGTTCTTTATTTTTTAAATTATTGTCTAAAACATAAATTTGTTCTCTTGATAATTTATCAACATTTTTATTATAAAAAAATACAAAC
>CAMZOE010000036.1 GCA_947330515.1 uncultured Mycoplasmataceae bacterium | reverse complement strand
TAGAAACTAATTCATCATCTCTATTATCAAATAAAAAGTTAAAATCTTTTAAAGATAAATTTACTTTATAAACATCATCAAAATTTTTAACAAACGATTCCTTAATTGTTTCTTTTAAACTTTTTGTTTGTTCCTTTCCATCTTTATTTAACTTACTAGAAATACTAATTCTATTAATTGGAATCCTACTTCCATATCATTGAACTACATCATTTCAAATTTGTTGTATAAATAATGTAAAATCATGCGATCATATATCTATCATATCTAAATCAACAACATCATCTAATTTAGGGATTATTTTTCTAGTTTCAAAAGAATTCAAATTATCAATTTCTTTATCATGGTAACCTAGTTTTTTAAGTTTATTAAAATTCTCTTTACCTTGAATATCATCATATCAATATTTTTTTGGTTCAACATTATTAATTGTTATTTCTTGATAGCTTACTTTTCCAAATTTATCAATAATTTTAATTATTGATTTTCCTTTATCAATTCTATACTTTACATTTTGTTGAAGTTTTTTATCACTAAAATAAACTCCATCAATTACTTCATCATCAATTTCTACATCAGATTCATATGGACTATAAAATCCATCAATTACTTTTTTATCTTTATCTAAATAAACATGTCTTTTAACTTTTTCTTTAGTAGGTACTTCTTCCATTTTTAACATTGGAAAATAATTTTGAATAATCTTAAAATCTATTTTTTCTGTTTCTCCACGTTCAGTTTCTATTACTAAAGAAAAACTATCTTTTTGAATAAATTCATCATCATTTAAATTAATTTGCCAATGATGATTATTATTTTTCATTGGTGAATAATATTTATTATTTATTTTTACAGTAGCAACATTATCATTATTAATATCTAAAACAAAATTTTTATTATCAAAATAATAAATTTCGTTTTCTACATAGTGGTTTACTACTTCTGAAGGAGGAACTATTATTTTAGTTCCATATTGTAAAAGTTTTGATCCTACTATTAATTTATCATCTGTAGATTCACTTACAAAAAAATCTTCATTTGCAATTAAGATTTTTTTTGTAGAATCATTTAATGTTTCTATTGAATTATCATTATTAAAATTATATTTTTTTAAATTATGTTTATCGATAAAATAAAATCCACCATCATCACTTTGTAAGATTTGGTTTTTTTCTTCATTTATTTGAATATGAGAATTATAAATATCTAAATCATCAGAATAATAATCATTTATTTGCATAAAATTTAGATTATCTTGATTATCAATAAAAGCATACTCATCATTAATAGCTTCTGTTCAAGAATTTTTATTTACTTGGTAATTATATAAATATTTAAATCTTTGAGTTTTTGTTAACGAATCATAAGAAAAATAATTTTCATAAAAGAAAATGAATCCTTTTTCAACTTGTCTATTACAAATTTCTGGAAATATTGGTAATATACCATCTACATTAATCATATAAGTAAAAGGATTTTTATCTTTATTATAAAAACCTTTAATAAAAAATAAATTATCTCTTCTAAATGTTACTATTGAAGTTATTTTAGGATTACCACCAATATCCCAAAATTGGTTTACTAATTCTGCCCTTCCAATAAGTCCATTTTTTGAACTATTAGCATTTAGAAAAAAATCATGAGATCACCAACCTTTTTCAGTAATGTCAAAGGTGATATTATCATCATATTTAAAATTATTATTATTTTTAACAAATTTATTTTGATTAATTAAATATCAATAATTTTGACCTTCATTTTTAAAATGGAAAGCATTATTTTCTTCATCAAAACCATTAAGATTGAAAAATAGTTTTGTCTCAGTCATCTCTTCTTGAAGAAAATAATTTCCTGTTTGATTATTTAAAACATAATATTGAACATCTTTATTTTTTAAAAGAAGTTCGATAATAGATATTTTTCTAGTTTTTGCAAGAACTTGAAAATCTACAACATCACTCATATCACTATTATTTAATTCTTTAATATTTGGAATTTTTTTTA
>CAMZOE010000035.1 GCA_947330515.1 uncultured Mycoplasmataceae bacterium | reverse complement strand
ATTTCCATAATCTATAGTAGTAGGAGCTGATAAATCATTTAATTTATTTCCAATAAAAGAATTATTATCAAAAGCAATATTTTCAATATCAATATTATCAATAATATTTTTTACTCTTCTGTTTTCATTTCTATTTTCTTTAATGTACCCAATTGAAGAAACAATAATAGTTTTTTCTTCCATATAGTAAGGATAAGGAGGTTTAGTTGGTGTTTTATTATCGATAACATTATCGCTAAAGGAGATATCTTTAATATTAATATCTTCAATAGTTGAATCCTCCATTTTATTAATAACTAATCCAATTGTAGCTACATTTAAAGGACGAGAACTACCTTCTTGAAAAATTTCTTCAAAATGATTGATATTGAAATTCATTCCAACATAATCTGTATTTTGGAAAACAACATTATTTAATTCCGAATGATTTAAATCATAAATTGGAAAGATAACATCATCAAAAATTAAGTTGTTGATAGTTGAATCTTGAATAGATTCAAATAAATAAAATTCACTCTCTTTACTATCAATGCTAAAGGTTTTATTACCGTTTAAAACACGATTATAAATTCTATGTCCATTACCATTTAAGGTAATACCATTAATATTAATTCTATCTTCTGCAGTTAAACTAGAAAGATTAATATCTTCAGTTAGTTCATATGTACCACCAGGTGATAAGTTATTTAAATCATTTACAAAATCAGTTGCTGGAATACTATTTTCACCATTTGTTAATGAACTTAAACTATTAGTTTCATTAACATAAGAGTTTATCACTCCTGCTGAGCCAGCAGCTAACATTAAAGTCACTAAAGATAGTGATAATGTTTTTTTAATTTTTTTCATTAGTATGCCCCAAATTCTTCATCTTGATAATAATCTTCTTCATATAAATCATCTTCAAGATAACTATTTTCTTCTTCGTAATCAAAGTTTTCTTCTTCATAATTAAAATCAAATTCATCTTCTTGATTATCAATAAATTCTTGTGAAGCTTTGTTATTTCCTCCGTTAACTTGCGATCAACTTAACATTGCTTCTTCTAGTTTATTAATTTCTTGTTTATTTTTATTAATTTTAAAAACAACAAATAAAATAATCACAAGAATGATAATTAATATTACTAAAGAAATACTTTCAATAATAATTTTTGTTTTTTGAGTAATTCCTGTTGGCATTGGAAAATCAATTGTTTGAAAATTTTTGATATAGTTTTCTCCAAATCCAAATTCAAAATTTCTACCATTTTTTGGTGATAAAGAATATGAATAGTGTTCCCCAAATGCAGTATAGTTAGCAGTAAAAGTAAATATTGAAGTTTTTGGTGGTGTAACTACCACACTCATTGAACCATTTATCTCTTGAATATCTTCATTTTGATCAACAACAATAGTTGTTTGGAAAATGTTTGTTGAAGAATCATCTAATGATAATTCTAAAGAATTAAGTTGTCTAAGATGATTATTAACAATAAAATGATAATTAAATTCTTGTTTTGTTGCATCATAGTTATTTGTAAAATCATAAACAAAAAAGTTTGGTTGATTAGTATTAATATTAAAGATTTTTTTATCATCTCTTCCTCAAAAGATATCTACTTTTAAGTAATCATCACTATTAATATCTAAAGAACTAATATCAAAATATTTATTTAAAAAACTATGTTCTCATATTGAACCTTTAATTGTTTCTTCATCAAATTCTTTTTCTTGAAGAATTTTTCAAGTTTTATTATTATTGCTTGAACTAACAACATATTTAAAATATGTTGGTTTAAAGTTACCAAGAGTTGAAGTAGCTACTAGCGCTGGATTTTTATTTTCATCTAATTTAATAGTTTTATTAATAGCAAATCATGGTTCTTTTTTTAAAGTTAATTCTTGATCCTGAAAAGTATTTCAATATTCACTCGAAAAGAATCTTTCTTTGAAAACTTGATCTGTAATTAATGCACTTGCTTTTGAAACTCAAGGAGTTGGTAATTTTTCAAGTAATGTTGCAAGTGTTTGAGCAATGTTATCAAAAAACATTAAATCTCCAAAACTTATAGTAGTGTTTGCTCAGCTAGTAACATAATTATCAAAAGTAATTTGACTACTTTTTGAAATATTAATGTTATTAATCAAGATAGTTTGAAAATTCATTTCAATTATTCCATCATCGTTAAACATAGGTAAAAGAGAAAGATTAATCCCTTCATCTAATTCAGAAGTGTTAACATGAACTCCTCTGTTGTTTTCGAAAACGAAATCACTAAAATAAATGTTTTGAACCAATATTTTAGTTTCAAAAACTGAATTACTTTTAGAATCTAAAGCATTATTATTGTGAGTTGCTTTATGATATCTTTCATATGAAAAACGTGATCCACCAACAAAAAATGGTGAAAAAGTAATAAGGTTTTTATTGATAAAATCAGCTTTTCAGTTTTTTACTGAAACAGTATTATCTCTAATAGTTCAGTTTTGATACTCAAGATTTTCAAACCTTACTGGAGCATCTACTGTATATTTGTCTGAGATTAAAGTAACTAAGGAAAAATCTACACTTAGTCCTAAATCATATGAAGGATTTTGATTTAAAATGAAATGATTATCAGAAATATTAATATTATCAAAATATGAATTTTCTAAAACCACATTTGAATCAAATTCCCTTGCAAACAAGGAAATATCAAATGAATTTTGTTTAGTATAACCATTAAAAGAAAATGGTGCTGCTTTAATTGATAATCCGGAGATATCAATATTTACTAAATTAACATTATGGAAAACTGATTTTCCTGATGCTAGTCCTGTTACAAAAGGAGAATTGTTGAAAGTTAAGTTTTCAACAGTTACATTATTAACAAGATCAAAAAGATATAAAGATGTTTCAGCACTGTAATAAGTTGAATTACTAAAAGATTCAAATACTGTTGGATTATATTGGATAAAATGTTCCAATTCTGAACGATCATATCTATTTTTAATTTGATGGTTATTCCCATTAAATGTTGAACCATCAACTAAAACAATTGATGATGTATTTCTATTGTAAATATCCATTCCGCTATCAACTAATGGAGCGTAATCGATATCTTGTTTTAAATAGTATGTTTTACTATTATTAAAATAATCAACATATTCACCTTTAAAATCTATATTTCGATGATAGTTGTCATTTTCTTTAATTTTTGCCATTTCCTTTTTCCAGGTTAATGGATCAAACTCTCTATTTTTTCCTGAACTTCTATGTTCAGAAGAGGTTGTTAAATTATTAAACTCACGATTAACTACAGTACCGGAAAAGGTACCTAAAATAATCACTGATGAGAATAATAATGAAAAATATTTATTTTTCAAAATTACCTTCTTTCTAAAAAAATTGCTTACTTTTTTTAATTAAAAACTTTACTTTTTAATCTATTATTATTATACCAATATTTTTAAATATCAAATTAATTAATAAAAACCATTCTTTTTAAAGAATGGTTTTTATTTTTTTAAATTATTCAGTTAATTGAATCCCTGTAACATCTCCGTAAGCTTTAATCATTTCTGTTTTATTATTTTTTCTTTTAACAAAGAAAAAAATAAGATAAATAACAAAGAATAAGAGCAAGATTAAAACTATTATACTTACAATAATAATTCAATTACTACTTTTTTTCTCTTTGTAGTGTTGATAACTAATCAAACTATTATCGTTATCGTAATTAATAATGTTGTCATAAATTCTTTCTTCTACATTATTTTGATTGATAAAACTAATATTAATATCATAATAATAATTATCAAAAGTTTTTATCTCAGGAAATAAGGTTGTAGAAATGAACGTTATTTGTTTTTCTGCAACACTATCAATTAAAGTTTTATCAACTTTTTCAACTAACTTTTGACCATTAAAAAGTTTGATGACAAAATTTATTTGATAATTAAAAGTATTTTCAAAATTAATTATTAATTTTAGTTTTTTTGGTTTTTCAATTTTACCTGTTTTAATAATATTTCATTGATTAGTAACATTAGTAATTTTAGGAACAATATTACTAGTATCAAAAATAGTTTTAAAATCAATCATCTCTCCTGAAACAAAATTTAAAAAGATATTTTTATTCGGATTTAAAAGTTCATCAGTTTTAAAATTTATCTTAACTTCTTCATTAGGAAGAAGATTTTCTTTAGTGAAAAAAGTTGTATCTTCACTTTCAATAGTGATATTTCATTTATCTTCTTGAAATGAACCTTTTCTAAATTTTCCGTTAATTGTTATTTTATCTTTTTGATAATCAAAATTTTCTTGACTATCAATTCATGGAGTATTATGATAAACTATTTTTTCTGCTTTATCAACAGAAGTAAGTTCTTTTTGTTTTTCTCAAACATTTTCATCTCAAAGTTCTACTACTTCATTAGAATTTTGTTCGCTATCAATTGTTCCAATATTAATATTTTCAATCATTGTATTATAGGTAGAACTTTGATAAAGAATGTTTGAAAATCCTAAAAACTCATTTAATAAATCTTCTTGATAAAAGTAAGCTTCTTTAGTTTTAGTAAACGCTTTTGAAATTCCTTCATAATTATTAAGAGTAGTCATAAATCCAGTAAGTAGTAAGGTATTTAATGCTTCATCTTGTTCAATATTAAGATTAAAAACATAAGCATTACTGAAAGTTAATTGTGTTCCAACATTTACAACTGATCCTAAACTATAAAAGATTCCTTGACCACTTCCGGTTTCTAATGAGGTGGTGTTATTTGTAATTTCAGATTTATTATTAGCAAAGGTAATATTATCGATAACAGTAAAATCTGTTGTTAATTTAGCATATGAATCATTTTCTTTGTAACCAACTATTCCTCCAATAGTTGGTGTAAGAATAATTGAAGAAAGACTACCATAATCAATAGAAGTCTCTTCAGTTCAATCATATAATGATGTTCCAATGAAAAAGTTGTCACTAAAAATGATATTATCAATATAAATATTTTTAAAAATATTAGTTGGGTTATCTGATTCGCTATCAATAATTTCATCAACATAACCAATCATTGATACAATAATATTTTTTTCAATATCTAGAGTTTCCTCATGATTATCAATAACATTATTATTAAAGCTAATATTTTCTGCTGTAAAATTATTAATAGTTGAATTTTCCATTTTTAAAAGAAATAATCCAATAGTAAAACTATGAATAATCCCGTCATTTTCTTCAAATAACTTATCAAATTTATTAATAGTAAATTGCATTTCTTCATATGAAGTATTTTTAAAATTAACATTAACTAATGATGATTCAAATAAATCATAAATTGGAAATAGAACATTTTCAAAAGTAAGATTGTTAATAATTGAATTTTTAATTTCTTTAAAAAAATATAATTCTTTAGAATCATTTTCTAAAGTAAAGTCCTTTTTATCTTCAAGAGTACGATTATAAATCTTATGTCCATTACCATTTAAGGTAATATTATCAAGTAATTCAATAGTATCTAAATCACTTAAATCACTTAAATCTATATCACTTTTTAATTCATAGGTGTCACCAGGTGATAAGTTATTTAAATCATCAATAAAATCCTTAGCTTCTGAATTAGTTGTGTTATTTTTTTGAATAATATGGTCGCGTTTTTGTTCTATTCAAGAAATATTCGCTACACTCATAAAAATGACAATTGAAGCAATACTATATGAAAATGTTTTAATTATTTTTTTCATTCTATCCTTCTTTGTTATTTTTATCTTTTTTGCTTGTTTCATTTTCATTATTATTTATTAATTCACTTTCATCATTATTATTGTCACTAACTTCATTTTTATTTTCTTGAAGTTCATCATAGAAGTTTTCATTATCTTGAAGATCGTTGTAGTAGTTTTTGTTGTCTTGAAGATCTTCATCATCATTTTCTTCTTCTTGAAAATTATTATATTTTTTTTCTGTTTCTTGAAGATCATTGTAGTAGTTTTTGTTGTCTTGAAGATCATTATAATCTTTTTCTTCTTCTTGATGATCATTGTGGTAGTTTTCATTATGATAAGAAACTTCTTCTTTAGTAATTTGTTGTTGTTCTTCAACAACAGATGGTTCAATATTTTGATTTAAATATTTGTTAAAAATTTGAATTCCCGTTTTATTATCTTGATGACTTTTTGATCAAATTGCCATCTCTAGTTCAACATCATTAATTTTATCTTTATTTTTTTTAATAAAGAAAGTTATTAAAAACATAATGATTAATAATACAATAAGCAATACAATCACTAGAATTACTCATCAATTATAATGTGCTCATTTAATTTTTTCACTATTAAAATTATCAATAAAATTAACATTACCAATTTTAAAATTTTCTGTATTTTGTGTTAAAATTTTAGTTTGTTCACTGTTGTGAATCATAAAAGTAACTTGAAAAACAAAATATAAATTATTATGATTTTGAATATCAATATCTCCTACGTTTTTATCAATTAAAACATCTTCATCATTACTAATTATGTTGATTTTATCTTTAGAATATTGTTCTTTAAATAATAATTTATTTTTTTGATATGCACTTAGTTTTATTCCTTTTATTTGTCCAAAAATATCATCAATTATGAAACCATATCGAAATTTTTTTTCTTCCAAATTATAAGTACTTGAAAAATTAGAAATCATGAAATTTTCTTTATTTGTATTAACTTCAAAAGTATATTCTAATTTTTTATTATCATCACCTTTACTTAACTTTATATCTACTTTTAAATAATCATCAGAATTTACATCTAATGAATAAATTGATATTAATTCCTTAAAATTTTTTCTTAAAAAAACTAGCGAAAGTTCATCTTCAATTTCTTTATTAGTAATTATTTCTCAGTTTTCTTGATCAATACTTTTACTTATAGTATATTGAAAGTAAGTAGAATAAAAATTATTTGTTTGAGAAGATACTTCTAAAAATGGTTTATTATTTTTTCCAATAATAACATTAGAATTTATTTCAAATTTTACTTCTTTTTTTAAAGTTAATTCTTCTCCATCATTAGTATTTCAAAAATAATTAGAAAAATTTGATTCCTTAAATTGTTTAGAATTAATTGTTGTAGTAGTTTTTTCTTCTCAATAATCAGAAATATTTGCTTTTAATTCTGGAGAAGTATTATCTGAATAAACTAAATTAGAATATGAGGTAATAGTATTAGAAGAAACAGTAATAAAGTTTTCTGCATAAAGATTATCACTTTCAAAATCCATATTATTAATAATAATTGTTTTATAAGAGATATAAATAATATCATCATCGTTAAACATTGGTAATAAAATGAAATTAAATGCATTTGTTTCTTTTTCATTTAAGATTCCAATATTATTTTTAATTGTAAAATGATTAAAATAAATATCATTAATAATAACATTGTTTTCTTTTGTTCCATTTATTACATTACTAGAAAAACTATTATTCTTTTCTTCAGAAATTTCTTTTTCAAAACCGTCACTTAAGAAATTAGCTCCCCCAATAAAAAATGGTGTAAAAGTAATTGCATTATGATTTTCAAAAGTATCTACTCATTTATCTGTACTAATAATATTATTTTCAATAGTTCAATTATTATATTCTAATTCACTAAATCTTATAGGAATAAAAGTAATTGTGTTTGTTGAAGAAATGAAATTCACTAATGACAGAGTAATGTTTAATCCCACTTTTCCACCAGTTTTTGTTTGATCAAGAGTAAACTTATTATCAGAAAAAACAATATTATTAAAAGAAGAATTTTCTAAAATAGTATTAGCACTCAATTCAAAAGCAAGTAGTCCAATAGAAAAAGAATTTTGTTTTTCTAAAGGAGTATCATCGCTTGAAGATAAACTCAATTCTAAATTTGAAATATTAATATTTTCTAAATTAACATTATGTAATAAAGTTTCATTAGTTGTTTTACTAATGACAAAAGGAGAATTATTAAAAGTTAAGTTTAATATTTTTTCATCATTTATTGGAGAAAAAAGATATAAATCATTTACCTTAGTATCTTCGCCCGTTTTAAAACTTTTAAATACGCTATCGTTATCTTCCATAAATACTTGTAATTGATCTTGATCGTACCTATTTTTAATTTGATGATTGTTTCCATTAAATGTTGAACCATCAATTAAATTAATACCAACATTTTTTTCATCATAAATAGAATATTTATTTTCTATCATTGATGTATAATCAATATCTTGTTTTAAATAGTATGTTTGACTACTTTGAGAATAATCTACATATTCCCCTGAATAATCACTTTCATTTGTAAGAATATCGTCCATCTCTTGTTTTCACTTAAGTGGAGTATATTCATCACTCTCTTTTGTACTTTCTTGATTACTATCATTTATTAAAGAATAACCAAATAATGGATTAGAAATCCCCAAAACAATTACAGTAGAAAACAAGAAAGAAAAAATTTTTTTATTCATAATTTCCTTAAATAATATTTTTTACTTTATTTTATTTGGTAATTTTAAACCAATTACCAAATACAAAACAATTATAACTAAGAAAAAAATAGCTAATTATATTTGACTATTATTTCATTGTTTTATAAAAATATTTATAAATTAAATTTATAAAAAAAATATTTTTAGTATAATGGTTGATTAATTGTTCAAAAACATAATAGTTTCCAATTATTTTTTTATTATTTAAAATTAATTTTGATGATAATTTATTTTTATTCTATTCATATCTATACAAAATTATTAAAATTTTGTTTTTTTAGAAAAATGAAAAAATAAGCTCATATGAGCTTATTTTTATTTATCAATTGGAATTTTATCCATACTAATATTTAAACTAGTTGAATTCCAGTAACTTCTTCATAAAGTTCGATCATTTGAATTTTATTTTTTCTTCTTTTAATAAAGAAAACTATTAATAAAATTAAGAAAATTAATAAGAAAATAAGAATAACAATTATAAGAATAACTCATCAACTTATTTTTTCTTTATAATGTGCAAAACTAATTAAACTTTCATTATCATAATTAATAATCGCATCATAAATTTTTTGATTTTGATTATTTATATCAGTAAATTCAATGTTAATATCATAATAATACTGACTTCAATCTTCATTTTCATCAAAGGTTTTATTGGTAATAAAGCTTAATTCACCATTTTGATCTAAAGAAGTAAAATCTTTCTTTTCAATTAAATTTTGTTTTTTATAAAGATTAATACTCATTTTAATAAAAAAATTAAAATTATTAGAAAAATCAATATTTAAATTAACTTTATTATCTACTGTTTTGTTATTAGTAACTTTAGTAATTTTAGGTACTATTTCAGTAGTATCTAAAATATTATTAACTTCCGAATCACCACTTACAAAATTTAATTGTGGTGTATCTGTTGGATCGAGTAATTCTTTAGTAAGAAAATTTGCTTTTGTTTTTTTACCAATAGATAAATTTTTATTATGATAAATTATTCCATTATTATTAGTAGTAATAGTTACTTCTCAATCTTTGTTTTCAAAAGCACCTATTCTAAAATAACCCTCTATTGAAGTTTTCTTTTCTTTATATTGAAAACCATCTATACTATCAATTCATGGATTTTTATGATACAAGATTTTTTCAATCGTTGTTTGTTCACCTTTTTCATCAAAAAGATTTATCATTGTTTTTGATCAAAGATTTTCATCTCAATTTTCACCATTAGTTGTTGTTCCAAAATTAATGTTATTAACCATTGTTTGATAGGTTGAATGTTGAAAAATAATAGTAGAAAAACCTAAAAATTCTTCAAGAAGATTTTCTTGATAAAAGTAATTACAATCTGCTTTAATAAACGCTTTTGAAGGTTCAACATAATTATTTAATGTAGTTATAAATCCTGTAAGAAATTGTGTATCTCCAACAACACTTGAATCATTAATAACATTAAAATTAAAAAGATAAGTATTGTTTATAGTTAGTTGAGCACCAACATTTATTACTGAACCTAAACTATAAAAAATTCCTTGACCATTTCCTGTATCAAAAATTTTATTAGATGTAATGGTAGAAATATTATTAGCAAAAGTAATATCATCAAGAATTACATAATTACTAGTTACTTTTGCATAAGAATCTAAGTTCTTTCATCCAATAATTCCTCCAATAGTGGGTGAAAGAACAATTGAAGATTGTGAACCATAATCTGTAGGACTATCTTTTGAATATTTTTCTCAATCGAATAATGGCAACCCAGTAAAATTATTATTTTCAAAAAGAATCTCATTAAGATAAATATTAGTAAATAAGTTTGTTTGTGTTTTTGAACCTGCACCATTTTTTTCTTTAATATATCCTATTGTTGAAATCATAATTGTTGCTTCTTGATCGTCATTACTATCACTATTAGTAATAGTATTATTTTGAAACTTAAGATTTTTAATTTCCATTTTATTAAAAACAGAATTTTCTGTTTTTAAAATAAAAAGTCCAATAGTTGAAGTATTAATATGAATTCTTTTATCTTCACTAAAATTTTCTTCAAAACTATCAATTGTAAAGTTAATATCTTCATAGATAGTATTTTCAAAATTAACATTAATTAATGTACAATAATCTAAATCGTAAAAAGGAAAAAGAACATTATCGAAAGTTAAATTTTTAATTGTGGAATTTTCTATCGTTTGAAAAAAATAATAAGGTTTACTTTCTGCTTCAGTGCCAAAATCAAAATCTTTTTTATTTTGAAGGGTGCGATTATAAATCTTGTGACCATTACCATTTAAAGTAATTCCATCAAAATTAATGTTATCTTCAACTGTTAACTCAGAAAGATCAATATCTTCTTGTAAATTATAAGTCTCTCCTGGAGCTATATTATTTAAATCATCTACAAAATCTTTTGCAGGAGAATTATTAATAGCTAACTGAATTTCTTCCTGTTTTTTAAGTGACTGAAATCCATTAAAAAACAAACCACTAAAAAAAGTTGTTGCAAGAATTCCAAGAACAAAAAAATTTTTACTTTTTTTCATCTTATTCACCTTCCTCAATATCATCATTTTCAAACTCATTTATTTCTTGATTACTATACTCATCATCATAATCATCTTCTGAATAATACTCATTATACTCTTCTGTATAATCTTCAAAATCATCTTCTGAATAATACTCATCATTATGAACAATTTCTTCTCTGAAATATTCTTCTTGTTCTTCATTGTAATTCGAATGATATTGAATTTCATTTATATCTTCTTCATTAAAACTGGAATCGTTATCTTCATAATCATTTCTGTGATAATTATTTTCAAGAAACTCTTCAAACAATTGAATTCCAGCTGCATCATCTTGATGCTCTTCTGCTCAAATTGCCATTGCATGTTCAACTTCATGCATTTCTTTACTATTTTTTTTCAGTTTCATTAATACTAAAAGAATAATAATAAGGAAAATAAGGAAAATTAAAAGAATTAAAAGCACTCATCAATTATAGTGAATTCATGAATTTTTTTTATCAACGAATTTATCAATATAATTAATAGTACCAATTCTGAAATTAGAATTTTTTACAGGAAGCAAAGCTTTTGTTTCTTTTTTATCATGAATTAAAAAAGTAACTTCAAAGATAAAATATAAATTAGTATTATTTTTAAGTTTAAGATTTTTTATATCACCACTTAATAATTCATTAGTATTATTTTTATCTTTATTTGATACTTCAAATAAGATTTTACTTTTATGATATGCAGTAAGTTTTCAACTATCAATTTGATGAAATATATCACTAATTGAAAAAGAATAATTTAATTCATTTGTTTCAGAGTTATAATCATTAGTAAAATCATAAATTAAGAAATTTATTTGATTAGTATTAATTGTGTAAGTAAGTTTACTAGATTCATTTCTACTTAATCAAATATCAATTTCAATATTATCATTTTGTTCAAAACTTAAACTATCATCAAGAGGAAACTCAAGATCAAAGTTTTTTTGAACAAAAGAAAGATCATCGTTTTCAGAAAACTCTTTATTTAAAATAGTTTCTGGTTCTCCACCATCGCTAAATTTAACTACACTATATTTTAAATAAGTTAAAAAATAGTTATTAATCTCAGAAACAACTTGTAAATATGGTTTATTATCTACCCCCATAATAATATTAGGATTGATTTTAATTTTACTTGTTGTCAATAATTCTAAATCTTTTCCATCAGTTACATCTCAATATGAGGATGAAAAATTAAACTCTTTAAATTCATTAGAAGTAATAACATCTTTGCTTTTTTTGTTTCAAGAGTCTCTAATTTCGTTGATTAGATTGTCTGATATTTCTTCACTATAAATTAAATTAGAAAAAGTTAAAATAGTGTTTACTGATCTTGTAATATAGTTATCACCATAAAGTTCACCAGAATCAATTGTTATTTTATTGAGTAAAATAGTTTTAAAAGAAAGATAAACTAAATCATCATCATTAAACATCGGAAGAAGAATAAAATTAAAACTTAATTCTCCATCAAAATCATTTCTTTTAATTTCAAAATTATTGAAAAAAATATTACTTACAATAACAGTGTTTTCTTTAAAAGAATTTACTTTTTCACTGTTAGTTTCTTTATTAGCAAGATAATAATCATCAGAACGAAAACTTGCTCCCCCAATAAAGAAAGGGGTAAAAGTCATTGTTTTTTTATTAATATAATTTGAATCTCATTTATCTGTAGTAAATTTATTATCACTAATAAATCAATTACTATATTCTAAATTTCTAAAATTCAAAGGAATAGAAGTAACTGTGTTATCTGAAGAAATATACATAAAAAGCGAAAGAACAAAATTTAATCCTAAAACTCTTGTTTCATCGCTTTGAGTAAAATTAATTGTATTTCCACTAAAACTAATTTCTTTAAAAAAAGAATTTTCTAATGTTGTGTTAGCGCCAATTTTAAATCCAAAAAGAGGTAATCCAAAGGTATTTTGTTTACTACTAATCCCTTTAGTATCAATTGCATTAATTTTTAAATTTAATTCTTCAATTTTTATATTTATTAGATTAACATTATGCATTAATGTTTTTCCTTTAGTCTCATTGACTATAAAAGGAGAATTATTAAAATTTAAATTAATAACTTTTTCATTATCAAAAAGATTAAATAAAAATATTTTATTTAAAAGATCGCTTTTATTTTCACTAAAATCTTCAAAGATTTGATAATTTTCATTAATAAAAGTTTCTAATTCACTTTGATTATAGCGATCTTTAATCTCATGGTTATCACCATTAAAAGTAGAATTAGCAACTAAATTAATATTTGCATTTTCACCATAAATAGTTATATTACTATCAATAGTTGATTGATAATTTATATCTTCTTTTAAATAGTAAGTTTTACTATCTGAAAAGTAATCAACAAAATTACCATTATAATCACTACTAGGATTATCATAAATAGCATCCATTTCGCTTTTCCAGGCTAAGGGATCATTTTCATTTGTATTAAGTTTTTTTTCTTTGTTGAATCTTCTCGTAAAAGAATAATCAATCATTGGAGAACTTGCTCCCAAAATAATTACCGCAAAGAAAAAAAACGAAAATAGTTTTTTTTTCATATTTTCCTTTTTTTCCATTTTTTTGTTATTTAACAAACCAAAATATTAAATACTATTTTATTATAACAATTAAATAAATGAACGCTTGAAACTTTTTCGAGAAAATAAAAAAATAAGTTCTTACGGACTTATTTTTTTTGTTTATTATTTTGTAGAAAAAATTAAGGAAAATTTATTATTCTACTAATTGTAATCCAGTTACTTCTTCATAAACTCTTATCATTTCTGCTTTGTTTTTTCTTCTTTTTAGAAGGAATAAAATTAAAAGAATTAATAAAATTAAAAGAATTAATAAAAGAATTATAGAAACAATAATAATTCAATTTGTTCCTTTTTTATAATGAGAGAAAGAAACTAAACTTCCTTCAGTATCAAAATTAATAATACTATCATAAATAGTTTGTTCTTGTTGATTACTATCAATGAAAGTAATATTAACATCATAATAATATTTATCAAATGATTCAGAAGGATCAAACGTTGCTGATGTTTCAAAAATCAATTCATTTTCATTGAAATCTGCTTCTGTTAATGTTTTATCAGCTTTATCAATTAATTTTTGTTTTCTGAAAAGTTTAATTTGAAATTTCATTGTGTAATTAAAATCATTAACAAAATCAACTTTTAACGCTAGTTTTCTATTATCACCTTCAGAAAGTTGATTAGAAATATTAGTAATTTTAGGAACAATTGCAGTTGTATCAAGAATAGTATTTAAGTTAACCCCGTTACTATTTGCTTGTAAAATAATGTTTCTTGTTGGATCTAAAATTTCATCGGTTTTAAATTTAGCTTTAATTGTTTCATTTGGAGTAATATTTTTTTTATCAAAAAATGTTTGTGGAGTATTATTATCATCAACAACTTTAATATTTCATTGATTATTTTTTGTATATGCTCCAGTTCTAAATTCTCCTTTTATTGAAGTATTTTTTTCAGTATATTCATATCCTAATTCACTATCAATTCATGGATTTTTATGATAATTTATTGCTTTTGTATCAGAAGAACCAACATTATCTATAGATCATATATTTTGATCTCAAATGCTTTTAATGTTAGTGCTTTCATTACCAAGATTTATATTTTCAATCATTGTTTCATAATTTGATTCTTGAAACATAATTGTTGAAAACCCCAAGAAATCTTTAAGTTCATCTTCTTGATAATAATAGTTTTTATCTGATTGATAAAAAGCTTTTGAAGAATCTTTATAATTATTAAGCGTAGTTATAAATCCAGTATTAAAAAGTGTGCTATCAGTTTCATCTATTACAACATTAAGATTAAAAAGATAAGTATTACTTAATAGCATTTGATTTCCGACATTTATTACTGGTCCAAGACTATAAAAGATTCCTTGTCCTAATCCCGTTCCATAAATTTTATTAAAAGTGATGTTTGAACTATTACTATCAAAAGTAATATTATCAATAACAACATAATCACTAATTACTTTAGCATAAGAATCATTTTCTTTGTAACCAATTACTCCACCAATTGTTGGAGTTAATACGATTGAAGAAAGATTTCCGTAATCAGTAGAACTTCCTTTTCCACCAGTGGTTTCTCAATTAAATAATTTGCTACCTTCAAAAGCATTGTTTTTAAATTCAATATCTTGAACAGAAATATTTTTAAAAGTGTTTGGTTAGTTTGTTCCTACAAGTCGTTCTTTGATGTAACCAATTGGTGCAACAATTACAGTTTTTTCTCTTGCAGATGTTCCAACTGTATTTTCAATTTTATTATTACTAAAAGAAATATTTTTAATTTCAACATTTTCCAAAGTAGAATTATTCATTCTAAGAATAAATAATCCAATTGTTGCAGTATCTATTTGTGAACCTACTTCACTAAAGTTTTCTTGAAAAGCATAAATAGTAAAACTCATATTTTCATATGCTGTATTTTCAAAATTAACATTAAATAAATGAGATTTATTTAAAGTGTAAATAGGAAAAATAACATTATCAAAAGTAAGATTTTTAATCGTTGCATTATTAACACTTTCAAAAAGATATAGATCTTTTTCATTAGCTTCGTTTCTAATTGCAAAATCATTTTTACCTTTAAGATTACGATCATAAATTTTATGTCCGTTTCCATTTAAGGTAATATTGTTAAGATTAATTTTTTCGCTAACCGTTAAATCAGAAAGATCAACATCCATTTCAAGATTATAATCTATTTTTTTACTTGAAGCATCATTTACTGCATTAACAAATTCTTTTCCACTCATTACATTATTAGAAGAAAAATTTTGTTGAAGAGAATAATTATTTTGATTACTACGTAATAATGCATTTCCTCCACTAACAATACCACTAGTAACAATAATTGCACTTGCAAATGTTGCTGATAGTCATTTATTAAATTTCATTATTCAAATTCTCCTTCATAATCGTTGTAGCTATCTTCATCATAATCATTGTAGCTATCTTCATCATAATCACTATAATTATCTTCTTCATATACGTCATATTCATAATCATCATAATTTTCATATGAAACATCTTCATCTAGATAATTTTCTAAATTAATGTATTCTCTAAACATTTTTGTACCTTCATAATTATATTGATTTTCTTGAACTCAAAGTGCCATTGCATCTTCTACATCATTCATTTCTGATTTATTTTTTCTTAATTTTAACAATGTTAAAAGAATAAAGATAATAAAAATGATTAATAAGATGATAATTAAGATTACTCATCAATAATAATGCATTCAAGTAAACGGTTTTGAAAGGAAATTATCAATAAAATTTTCTTCTAAAATTCTAAATTGGTTGTGATTTTTAGGAGTTAAAGTTGTTGTTTTTTCTACACCATGAACATCATAAGTAATTGAAAATACGAAATATAAATCATTAGGATTGTTAATTTTTATTGTTGAAGAGAACTCTTTATCTTGATTTGTTGTATCGCCATTAAAACCATTACCTTCTCCAACAAAAAGTTTTTTATTTTTTTGATAAGCAGCAAGTTCTCAACTTTTTATTTGTTTAAAAGTATCTGTAACTGAAAATGAATATGTTAATTCATCTTTATAAGAATCATAGCTATTAGTAAAATCATAAATTAAAAAGTTTTCTTGATTAGTATTAATTTCTGTTGTGTAAACAAAACTATCTTCACTTTGACTAGTTTTTATCTCAAGTTTTAATTGATCATCAGAAGTAAAATAAAAAAGACTTAAAGGAATAGCATAATCAAAATTATTTTCAAATAAATCAATTCCTTTTGTTTTATCAAAACTATCGCTTTTAACTGATGTTCAAGTAGAAGATGATGAAGTTTTTTTACTTAAATCATATTCAAAGTATGTAGGAATAAAATTATTTGTTAATGAATGAACATTAATATATGCATTATTATCTTCTCCCATAAAAACATTTGAATCAATTGAAAAATTATTATCAGTTTTTAAAGTTAATTCTTCACCATTATTAACATTTCAGTATGAAGCATCATAATTAAATTCTTTGAATTTATTTGTTGATAAGTTTTCGTCACTTATTTCATCTCAGTAATCATTCATTACTTTTTTTAATCCAGAAGAAATACTTTCTGAATACATTAAATTTGATGAAGATAAAATAGTATTAGTTTCATCAGTAATAAAATTAATTGCTTTTATATCATTTTCATTAAAATTCATTTTATTACCTAATAAAATAGTTTTATATGAAAGAAAAATTAAATTATCATCATTAAACATAGGAATAATTGTAAAATTAAAACCTTCTGTTGCTGTACCAGTATCTTTAATTTTTCCACTATTATTATTTACATTAAAATCGTTAAAGTAAATATTGTTAATATTAATAGTGTTTTCTTTAGCATCACCTAAATTATGATTTAAAGAAGAATGACTATTATTGTTAGGAAGAAAATATTGATATGTTCCAAAAGCATTACCACCAATAAAAAATGGAGTAAAAGTAATTATATTTTCGTTTTTATAATTAGATTTCCAAGTATTACTTTCAACATTATTATTGGCAATTGTTCAATGGTTATATTCTAAGTTTTCAAAAACTCCAGGAATTGAAGTAACTGTTTCATCTGAAGTAACATACATAACAAGTGATAATGTTACATTAAAACCAACATTTGTTTTCCAACCACCATTTGCTTGAGTTAAAGAAAAATTATTATCTGAAAAATTAATATTATCATAGTAAGAATTTTCAACAACTGTATTCGATCCCATCTCAAATGCAAGAAGAGGTAAAGCAAAAGTATTTTGTTTACTAATTGGATTTAAATTATTAGTAGTTGTTTTATCACTTTTTAATGATAATGATAAATGAGAAATATCAATATCCTTTAAATTAATATTATGTAATTTTGAAGTTCCTTTGATTTGATTAACTACAAAAGGAGAATTATCAAAAGTTAAATTAACTAAATCTTGATTTTCTAATTTATCAAATAAAAATAATTTATTTAATATATTAACATTTCCACGACCAAATTCTTCAAATGCTTTTTCATTGGAACTAATAAAACTTTGAAAATTAGCTTTATCATATCTGTTTTTAATTTGGTGATTATTACCATTAAAAGTAGAACCAGATATAAGTTTAATATTTGAAGTTCCATCGTAAATATTTTTTGTTTTATTCATTTCAGAATAATCAATATCTTGTTTTAAATAATATGTTTTACTATTATGAAAATAATCTACATATTTTCCAGAAAAATCTTTTTCTGGACTTCTTAAAATGGTATCCATTTCATTTTTTCATTCCATTGGAATTAAGTTTTCATTATTGAGTTCTTGATCTTTTTTATTATTAAAAACCTTAGTTTCTAAAGATAAAAACGTTGGTGTAAAAACACTTGACACAACCGTTGTAAAGAACATAAATGAAAATAATTTTTTTTTCATTTTTTATGTTATCACTTTCTTTAATTGAAAAATTTAATAAAATAAATAAGCTAATTGCTTATTTATTTTATTATTTATTTTCTGTTAATTTTCTTAATTATTTATATTTAAATTATATAATAATTCAGCTTTTTTTTATTGTGAAATACATGTTTTTTTACTAATATTTAAAGATTTTTAAAAAATATAAAGTGTGATTAACAACTTATTTTTTTTATCATTTTTTTGCTATTAATTAGTATCTATTTAAACATCAACTTAGTTTGTTTATTTCTTTTTTTTTAAAAAAAATAACCAAAATAATTTTGGCTATTTTTAAATTATTATTTTATAAAATAATTAACTTTATAAAGGAAATAAAACTTCATCATTAATTGTTAATGTTCTACTACTAAAATTTAGTGAAACATGAAGTGATTGTCTTTCGTTAGGTACTTCATTAATTATTGTTTCTTTATGATCATTTAAAACATAAATGTATTGTTTAAAAAAAGTATTATTATTTTCATCAACAAAAAATTTACTTTGATCATAAGTTACAATATTATCCTTAGCGATAATTCAGCTAGAAAATTCTTGATTTAGTTCTATATTAAATTTTTCATTATATCCAAAAGCGAAACTTTTTTTAATATCTGTATTTTCTATAACAGTGAAAGTTTGATCATCAATCGAACTATAAATATTAAATTCTGATGATACTTTATATCTATAACTATTGTTTTTTGTATTAATTTCAACATCAATAGTATAATCTTCTATTCCATTAGTTACTTTTGTGTATTCAAAAGTTTTAATATATGAAAAAGGTTTTTCTGCAACAGTAAAGGTTTGATTTTGAAAATTTAAAGTAGCATGAAGTGATTGTTCTTCATTAACCAATTCATCAACTTTTTCTACTTTAGCATTAGTATTTAATTTATAAATGTATTGATAGAAAACGGTATTATTATTTTCATCAATAAAAAATTCACCTTGATCATAAGTTACAACATTATCATCAGCAACAATCCAATTAGAAAATTCTTGATTTAATTCAATTTTAAACTCTTCATCATATTCTAAAGCAAAAATTTTTTCAGTATCTGTAGATTCAATAAGATTAAGTTGTTGTTTAATGATTGCGCTTTCTCTATAAATAGTAAATTCTGATGATACTTTATATCTATAACTATTGTTTTCTGTATTCATTTCAACGTCAATAGTATAATCTTCTATTCCATCATGTACTTTTGTATATTCAAAGGTTTTAATATCATTATTCGCTTTTTTATTATTTTGATAAATTTTAATTCCCACTGCAGCCAGTAGTGCGAAAACTACTATTAGTGTAACAGTGATTAATAGTCCTTTGGCTCAACGACTATTATTTCTTTCTTTATTCATTTGATTCTCTCTTTTTTGTTTTATATTTTTTTAATATAAAATGTAATCAACAATAAAATTAATAAGAAAATAAAAAAACATCAATAAAACAAATAATTTTAAGTAATGCTTTTTTAGAAAAAATAAAGCATTATCTTAACCCATAAATTAATTATAATAGTTTATAAAAAAAATCAACCATAAAATAGTTGATTTTTTTTAAAAAGATTTTTTTTAAAAAACTTTAAAGTTTAATCTCTTCATCATTAATTTTTAGTGTTCTACTGCTAAAATTATAAGTTGCATTAAGTGATTGTTTTTCTGTACTTCTCTCATCAATTTTTTTAATTTCATGAGTTTCAGTATTTAAGATTGTATCTTTATAAGCATTATTATCGTTAAGATCAATATAAAAATTAGCATTATATTCTATAACATTTTTTTTAGAAGTTACTCATTGAGAATATCCTTCATTAAGAATAATCTCTTTTTCACTATCATATAGATATTGAGTATGAACTAAATTTCCTTCAATAAATTGATTAATAGTTTCTGTTTCTGCTCCTTCTTTATATATTGTTGATGTTGTTGAAACTTTATAACGATAAGCATTAACGATTGTATCAACTTGAAAATCAACAATATAATCAATATTATCATTAGTTTTTTTAACGTATTCAAAAGTTTTAATTGGATTTGTTGAAATATCACTAACATTAAAGGTTTGATCTTGAAAATTTAAAGTTGCATGAAGAGATTGTTTTTCTTGAATTCTTTGATTAACGTTCATTGTTTTTTTAGTTATTTTATTAAGAATATGTTCTTGATAACTATTATCTTTATTGATATCAATAAAGAAATCATCTTGATCATAATAAAGAATATCTTTATCAGATTCTTTTCATTCACTAAATTCTGAATTAAAAGTAACTATTTCTTTTTCATCATATTTTAAATAAAAAAATATTTTATCATTGAAGGATAATGATTTTCCTTGTATATTACCATCATCTGCTTTTTTATTATAAATATCAACTAATGATGTTACTTTATATCTATATGAATTAGTTGTTACATTCATTTCAACATCAATAACATATGCAATAGCATTATTTATTGTTTGCACATATTCAAAAGATTTAATATTTTTTTCACTAGTATCATCAACAATGAAACTTTGTTCATTAAAATTTAGTGTTGCTTGGAAAAATTGTTCTTCTTTAAATCTTTCATCGATACTTGTGTGTTTGTCTGTTGAATGATCAATAACCTCTTCTAGAAAATAACCATTATGATTAATATCTAGAAAAAAATCAGTTTGATCAAATTTAATTTCATCACTTGATGAAATCATTCAATTAGTAAATTCATCTTTTACATTAACTTTATAACTTTCATCATATTTATGATTATTATAAGTATAATTACCAATGTCTTCTGATTCTATTTCACTATCAGTAATAGCTTCTTGTTTATAAACATCATAAGGAGATGAAAATTTATATCTATAACTATTATTAGTTAAATTCATTTCTACATCAAGTGTATAATTATTTCTTCCATCTATTTTTTCTACATATTGAAAGGTTTTAATTGTATCTGTGTCCTCATTTTTAGTCATTAAAACTATCATCAATGTTGTTAAACCCAATAATAAAAGACTTAACACTACTGCAAAAATTGTTTTTAATGAAGAAGAATTTGAACTGTTTTCTGTTGTTTCCATTTTTATCCTATCTTAATATTTTCACATATAAAAACCGAAACTACTTTACAAATAAAATTAATAATATAAAAATCGCTATTTTGTTTTAGTATTTTATTTTTATCACTCTTAAACATTTTTTTATAAATAACTCTAAAACAATACCATTATAATATTAAAAGAAAAAAAATGTCATAAATTTAAAAATTAAAGTTTTTTTTATAAATTAATAAATAAAAAAAGCAACATTATAAAATGTTGCTTTTAAAAGTTTCGAAAAAATTATCCTTCGATTTTTTTGCATTTACCTTGGTCAGCCATGCTTCTCATGTAACCATTGTCAGTATCAACAATAATATCACCAGGTTTGAATTCTTTGTCTCTTCAAGACATTTCTTCAAGAACTTCTCATTTAAATTTTTGCATATATTTAAGACTCCTTTCAAAAAATAGATCTTTATCAATTTATTCTATAAATTAAATACTTACTATGTAATAGATTATTTTTTCAAAGTTTTATCCATTTTGTAAATCTTTATTGTTTATATTATAGTATCGATTATTCATCAATACAATTATACAATTAAAGTGAATTTAATAAAAATTTTATTTAGGTTTCATAAATTCACTTGGTAATTGTCCACTTTTAACTGCTTTAGCAATCGCTTTCATTTGTTTTTGAGATTTCTCAAATTGACGAATTAATTCATTTAATTCTTTTTGAGTTCTTCCTGAACCTTTAACAATTCTTGTTGCACGTTTTGGATGTTTAATAAGTTTAGGATTTCTTCTTTCTTTTGGTGTCATTGAAGAAATTAAATAAGAGAAAACCTCTACTTTTTCTTGTGCTTGATCAGTTTGCTCTTGAGAAATTTTTGCTCCAGGAAGCATTTTTGTTACTCCCTTTAAATTACCCATTTTAGCTAATTGTTTTAATGATAATAATAAATCTTCTAAATCAAATTTACCATTCATCATTTTACGCATAAGTCTTTCATTGTCAGATTCTTTAGAAACTTTTTTAGCTTTTTCTTGTAATGTTTCTAAATCACCAAGTCCAAGAATTCTTGATGCCATTCGATCAGGATGGAAAATTTCAAGTTCATCAATTTTTTCTCCAACTCCAACAAACTTAATTGGAATATCTAAAAGAGAAGCAAGTGAAAGTGCAGCTCCTCCTTTAGCGTTAGAATCTAACTTAGTAATTATTGTTGAAGTTAGTTTTAAAGTATGATCGAATTCTTTAGCAACATTAATAATTTCTTGCCCACTCATTCCATCGGCAACAAAAATTATTTCGCTTGGTTTAACTACTTTTTTAACATCTGCTAGTTCTTCCATTAGATGTTCATCAGTTTGAATTCTTCCAGCAGTATCGAAAATAATTAAATCATTTTCCATATCTTGAGCAAATTCAACTGCATCTTGAGCGATTTTAACTACATCTTTAGTACTTCTATCAGCATAAAACATAAATCCTAAATCATCAGCAAGAGTATTTAATTGTTCCATTGCTGCCGGACGATAAACGTCTAAAGAAATTAATAAAGGATTATTATACATCTTATTATCTGTTAAAAATTTTGAAATTTTAGCAGTTGAAGTTGTTTTTCCTGATCCTTGAAGTCCTACCATCATTACAATTGTTGGATTACCTTTTTTTCATTCAGAAGTTTTTTTTCCTAAAATAAGGGTTAACTCCTCAGTAATAATTTCAATAATTCTTTCTGATTTTTGTTTTCCTTTTTCAACTAATGCACCAATTGCTTTTTCATTAATATCTGCCATTAGTTTTGTTACAACCTGATAGTTAACATCGGATTCTAATAATGATTGACGGATTTCTTTTAAAATTATCTCTAATTCTTCTTTACTAATTGATGATGATTTTTGAATCTTAGAAATAGTTTTTTCCATTCTTGATTCTAAAAAATTAAATGCCATTTTCTTTTTCTTCTCTTTTCTAAAATATCTTTTCCATTTTTTCAATAACGGTTAATTGTTCTTTGCTTGCCGTTTCTTTTAATATAGCAATTTCTTTAGTTAACAATTCTACCTTTGTCTTTAATTTTATCTTATTTTCAAATTCTTCCAATAAAGACTCGGATTTTTTTAAACTATCATGAATTGCAACTTTACTTACTTTTTGAATAGTAGCTATTTCTTCTAAAGTCATATCATCATCATAATACATCTCAAATAATTTTCTTTGTTTTGGAGTTAAAAGTTCTTGATAATAATAATATAAAAAAACATGATTGTTTAACTTATTAATTTTATTATTACGACTATTTGTTTTTTGCATTTTCATTAGTTTCATATTCATGAGCAATATCAGAAGTTAAAGCAACTAAGTAATTACCAATATCAAAATATTCTAAATCCTCAATTCCTTCACCAAGACCAATTAGTTTAACTGGAATATTAAATGAATTTTTAATTGATAAAATAATTCCACCTTTTGAAGAAGAATCCATTTTTGTAAGAATGATTCCAGTAATATTAGTAACTTCATTGAATTCTTTTGCTTGATTAACTCCATTTTGACCTGTTGTTGCATCAACTACTAATAATGATTCATTTGGTTCTTGACCGCTTTCTTTAGCAATAATTTTATGAATTTTTCCTAGTTCTTGCATTAGATTTTTCTTATTTTGTAACCTTCCAGCGGTATCAATAATAATTAAATTATAGTCACCATTTTTAGCTTTATTCATCGCTTCATAAACAACTGATGCAGGATCTTGATTAGGTTTTGAAGGAGTAACAATATCGACTTCATTTTTTTGAGCTCATTTTTCTAATTGTAAAACCGCACCCGCTCTAAAAGTATCAGCTGCAGCTAAAAGAATTTTATAGCCTTCTTTTTTATACATATGAGCAATCTTACCAATAGAAGTAGTTTTTCCTGTTCCATTTACTCCCGTTACTAAAATAATATTTAAATCATTTTCTTTCGAAATATTTAAGTGAGTTACTTTTTCATTTTTATTTAAATAAATAGAAAACATATTATCAAATAAAAGTTCAGTTAATTCTTTTGGATCTTTTATTTTTCTTACCTGTGAATCTTTTTTAAGAATTTTAATTAAATCAACAACATAAGAATAATTAATATCTGACATTACTAAAATTTCTTCTAAAGCAATAAAGTATTCTTCATTTACTTCTCTAGAAGAAGAAGTTAATTTTTTAAGTTTATAAATAAAGGATTCTGATCCTCTACTTTTCTTTAATCCCTTATGATAATTTTCTTCTATTCGTTTAGTTTCTATTTCCTTAGCAACTTTTTTTTCTTTATCTTTTTTAAATTTTGCTTTTAGTTTGTTAAAAAAACCCATTCTCTCTCCTCTATTCTGTCATATTTACTGCTTCTTCTAATTTTACAGTTAATATTTTGGTAATTCCTTGTTTTTCCATTGTTACTCCAAAAAGCACATCTGCTTTTTCCATCGTTCCTGGTCTATGTGAAGTAATAATTACTTGTGTATGTTTATTAATTTCTTTCGCAAAAGAAGCGAAACGTTCTACGTTCGCTTCATCAAGTGCTGCTTCAACTTCATCAAGCATTAATAATGGTAAAGATCTTACTTTATTAATTGCAAAAATTAAAGCAATCGCAATCATTGATTTTTCTCCACCAGAATAAAGTTGAATGTTTTTAACGTTTTTCCCTGGTGAACGTGCATAAATTTCAATTCCTGAATCTAAAATATTTTCTGGATCGGTATATTTAATTCTTGCAGTTCCTCCAGAAAATAACTTAATAAAAGAAGCATTGAATTCAACATTAATATTATCAAAAGTTTTTGAAAATTTTTCAATCATCCTTTTATCCATTTCTTCAACAGTTGAAAGAAGTTTTTCTTTTGTTTCTCTTAATTGTTGAAGTTCTGAAGTTAATGTTTGAAACTCTTTATCTAAAGTAGCAAATTCTTTAATGGAGTCAACATTTACTGCTCCTATCTCTTCAATCTCTTCACGATATTTTGCTATCTTTTTTTCAGCTTCTGCTTTAGAAATATTTAATTTAGGAAACTCTTTTTCTAATAAAATTTCTTCATTAATTTTATATTCTTTTTGTAAAATTAAAATATTTTGTTGAAGTAAATTTCTATCCTTGTTTAAAGATATTTTTAAATCAGTAACTTTTCCTGAAGCTGTAGATCATTCTTCTCTTAAACCTTCTTCGACTTCTTTTAAAGCAAGATTTTCTTTACTTAAAATCTCTTTAGAAGAAATAAGCTTTTTAATTTCTAAATCAATTTCTTCGATGGAATTAAAATTCTTTGCATCACCTTTATTTAAAGTGTTTTTATCTTGATTATATTCTTCACCAGTATTTTCTTGATAAAGATAAAGATTAGAACTTAAATCATTTTCTTTACTAGTAATTTTTTCTTGAATTCTTACCTGTTCATATCTTAAGGTATCAACTTCTTTTTCTGTTTCATCAATAAATTTTTCTAATCCTGGTTTTCTTGTTTTTAACTCATCAAGTTTAGTACGTAATTCTTTAATTTGTTCTTCAACTTTTTGACGTTGATTATCAAGATATTTTGATTTTGATTTATTTGACCCACCTCTAATTAAAAATCCAGGTAAGATAGTATCACCATCTAAAGAGATAATTTTAAAACGGTAATCAATAATCTTTGCAGCTTTCAATCCATTATCAAAGGTATCAAAAATTAAAGTTGTTCCTCCAACAAATTGAAATAATCTAGTATATTTTTCATGGAACTCCATATTTTCTGTTAGTGTTCCTTGGTAACCACGAATGTTATCTAAAATTGATCTAAACTCTTCAGAAATAGTTTTCGGTTTAACCTGCTCGTAAGGAATAAAAGTTGCAACTCCATAACTATTTTGTTTTAAAAATTGTAACGCTTCTTTAATATTATGTTCATCTTTCATTACAATATTATTATTGTTAGAGCCTGTTCCAACACTAACTGCAATTTCTTTCCCTGGTTTACTTTTATATAAATCTTTAACTGTTCCCATAAGATTTTTAAAGATACTTTTATTTTCTAAAATCTTTTTTACTCCATAAGGAACTTTAATTTCACCATCACGATTTATTTGTTTTAGATTAGATTCTAATTGTTGAAGTTCTAAAAATCCTTTATTACGATAATTATTAACTTTTAATAGTTCATCTTTTTTTTGTGTTAGTTCACGTTTTAATAAACTTTCTTGTTCACTATAACTATCAAGATTTTTATTTAAAATTGATAATGATGATTTAATTTCTTCAATTTTAAATTTTAAACCATCAATATCGCTTTTTTTACTATGTTTTTGTTGTTCTATTTTTTCTTTTAACTTTTCTAATCTTTGTGTAAGTTTACGAATAGTACTTTCATCTTTAAGAATTTGTTTTTGATTACGAACAAAAATATTATTATTATTTTTTAATTTGTCATTAGAAAAAGTAACTTTTTCTTGTTCAATTTGTAATTCTTCGGAAAAAACTTTAACATTTTTATTACTTTGAATAAGTTGTTTTTGAATAATAGGCAGTTCTATTTTTTCTAATTTTTCACGAATTTTAAAGTATTGTTGAGCTTTTTCTGATGCTTTTCTTAATGGTTTAATTTGTTTTTCTAAAGAAGCATGTTTAACATCAAGAATTTCTAAATTACGTTCTACTCCCATTAAGTTTCTTAAAGCTTCTTCTTTTTGTTTTTGATATCTTGAAACTCCAGCTGCTTCATTTAAAACTTCTCTCATTGCTTTAGGAGATGCTTCAATGATTTTAGAAATAGATCCTTGAGAAATAATTGATAAATCAGTATTTCCTAATCCAGTATCTAAAAAAAGATCTTTAACATCTTTTCTTCTTACTAATTCTTTATTAATGAAATATTCATTTTCATGACTATTAAGATAACTTTTTCTTGTAATTGAAATATCTTTTTCTTTAGAGTTAAGAATTTTATTAGAGTTATCAACAAACAAAGTAACTTCTGCATATTCAGAAGGTTTTTCATCTGGCGAACCTGAAAAAATCATATCACTAGCTTTTGAAGCGCGAAGATTTTTTTTGGAAGCTTCTCCTAAAACTCATTTCAATGCATCATTAATGTTTGATTTTCCTGAACCATTAGGACCAACAATAACTGTAAGCCCATTAGTAAAAGAAACTTCAACAGGATAAGCGAAAGACTTAAATCCTTTAAGATACATTTTTTTAAGAAACATCTTCACTTCCTTCTTTAGCAGCTTTTTTCTCTAAAGCATTTTGAGCAGCTTTTTGTTCAGCTTTCTTTTTACTTGTAGAGAATCCTTCTCCAAGAACTAAATTGTCTAATAAAACTTGAGAAAAAAACATTTTTTCATTTTTATCGTTGTTTTTATCAATTGTTCTATATTTAACTGTTTTTCTTTTTTCAGATTGTAGTTCTTCTTGTAATTGTGTTTTAAAATCTTTTAAAGCATTTAAATCAATAGCAATAATAATTGGTTTAAATAACTTAATAATGAATTTTTTGGTAACTTCTTCTCCTAAATCAAGATAAATTGCTCCAATTAATGATTCAACCATATCTTCATAAATAGAATCAGAAGGAGTTTTATTAATTTCTCCCCTTCCAAAAAAAGCAAGCTTTTCTAGTTCAAATCTTTTTCCAAGTTTAGCAAGCGAAGATTTACATACAATATTTGAACGCATTAAAGATAAATCTCCTGGTTCTAAATCACTGTAATTTTCATAAAGATAAACAGCAATAGTTTTCCCTAAAATAGCATCTCCTAAAAATTCTAAGCGTTCATAAGAATCTATTGAATCATCGTTAGTTTCGTGAACATATGATGTATGTGTAAACGCTTTTCTATACAAAGCGATATTCTTATATTGAATATTTTTTTTAAGTAAAAATAATTCAATTTTAGTAATTTTATTATTGTCAACACTTCCGTGCATTTAAAATTTCTCCTTAATCTTATTAATTAAATCATTTTTTATAATATTTTCCATAATTTTAAAAGAGTTGAAAAATTGATTTCTATCTCCTTCTCCATGAATTTTGATTACTGGTTTATTAAGCCCCAAAACAATAGCCGCCCCTAATCTTTCATCGGTTTGAAGAGTTTCCATCTCTTTAAACATTTTTTTACCAAACAATAAACCAACTTTTGCCATTGGCGAATTTTGAGAAAAACTTTTTAAAAATTCTTTAGTTTGTTTTAGTGCACCTTCATAAGATTTAAGAAGAATGTTACCACTAAAACCATCGCTTACAAGAACATCATAATCTGCACTAATAATATCATTTGCTTCAATATTACCAATAAAATTAATTTCTTGATTATCTACAAGAAGTTTGTATGCTTCTTGATGAATTTTTGTTCCTTTTTTAGCTTCTTTACCAATATTTAATAACCCAATTTTTGGTTTATCAATATTATTGATTAAGCTTGCGTATGTCCCGCCCATAATTGCAAATTGCATTAATTGCTGAGCATCAACTTCAACATTAGCACCCGCATCAAGAAGAATACGAATACGTTTATCAAATCCCATAAATAAGGGAGCAAAAGCTGGACGAACACTCTTATCAAAAGTTTTAATGGTAAGATAAGATCCTGCCATTAACGGTCCAGAAGCACCTGCAGAAATTAGTCCATCAATTAATCCTTCATTTAGATCATTAAGTCCTTTTACTAAAGTGGAATCTTTTTTACGTCTAATATCAAGAACACTATCATCATGTTTTACAAGTTCTTCACAATAAACTAAATCTACTTTCTTAGTAAGTTCTTCAGGAAAATCAAAATCTTTAGTTAGATAAACAACAATTTTTGTATTTGTATCTAAATTAATAAATTTTGTTAATCCACTTAAAGGTTCACTATAATTACTATCTCCACCTTGTAAATCAAATCCTATTTTCATATTTTATCCTTTATCTATATCTAATAATTTTATTCACCAAAAACAAGTAAATGATAAATTTTTTGTTTACCAAAAATAAACTCAATTTGAATATCAAAATTTTTAACTAAATAATTTTTAATACTTTTTAATTCTTCTACTTTAATCTCGTGATTATAAATAATATAAACAATCTCTTGTTCATCAATAACAATTTTATCAAGAAGATTATATACAGAAGTTAAAAAATCTTTATTTGAAGCAATAATTTGTTTCTCAGAAATAGCAATATATTGTCCTTCTTTGACATCAACACCATTTAAAGTAACATCTCTATTAGCAACAGTAATGCTTCCAAAAGACAATTCTTTAATAATATTAATAAGGAAATCTTCATATTCATGAAAAGGAACAAACTCTTTAGAATAATTAAATAAAACTGCTAATCCTTGCTGTACTGATTTTGTTGGTAATAAATAAACCTTTTTATCATTAATTAATTCAATAGCACTTTTTGCAGCCATAATAATATTTGAATTATTTGGAAGAATAATAATTTCTTCATTTTCTAAAGAATTAATTGCACTAACAAAATCTTCAACAGAAGGGTTATCGGTTTGTCCACCATTAATAATACAATCTACTCCTTTTTCTTCCATGATTTTGGTAATTCCTTCACCTTCAGAAACAGAAATAACTCCTAGTGTTTTAGTTTTTTTTGTTTTTTTACCAATTTGTTCTTTATCATATCCATTTTCAAGAACCATTGGATTCTCATCTACCTGAGTAGTCATATTTTCAATTTTTATTTTAGAAAATTGACCATACTCTTGAAAGGTATTAAGTAAAGTTCCAGGTTCTTTAACATGAATATGAACTTTTAAAATATCATCTTCAATAATAAGAACAATGGAATCTCCCATTTTATTGAGAATTTCTTGAAAGTATGCTTTATCATATTTATCTACTTCTTTTAAAGTAAGAATAAATTCTGAACAATACCCAATATTTTTAAAAGCATCTGCTTTTCTAAAGACTTCTTCTTTAGTATTAGAAGCATATAACTTTAATCCTTTTTTATTGAAATGTAATTGTACTCCTTTATAAAAAAGAACAATTCCCATTCCACCAGAATCAACAACTCCAGATTCTTTTAAAATTGGAAGTTGATTAGGAGTTTCTTCTAAAGCAAACTCCGCAAGTTCAACAATTTCATCAAAATATGTTTTATAGTTATTTCCTTTTCCTTGGAAATTTTCTGCAGTATATCTAATAATAGATAAAATAGTTCCTTCGACAGGATTATGAACAGAGTTATATGCATAAGTTTTCATATCATTTAGGATTCCTTTGACTACTTTTGAATCATCAAAATCACTTCCATGATTTTCTACTCCTTTTGCTAACCCTTTCATAATTTGTGAAGTGATTACTCCTGAATTTCCTCTTGCTCCATATAAAGTTCCTTTTGCAAATGTTGCAAAAAAATCTACTGCTTTATTATTAATATTTGTTTCAATAAATTCCTTTGCACTATTGTAACCTGATCTTAAGGTTGAAAGCATATTTGATCCAGTATCTCCATCAGGAATGGGAAAAACATTTAAATCATTAATAATTTGTTCATTTAATTGAACATTAGCAATTCCTGATTCAATGATGGATAATAAAATTTTTTTATTTTTCATAACGTTTCTTTCTAAAAGCAAATTTATCAAATTTATTATTATAATATCTTTTCTTCTTATTGTATTTTAAATTTTATCTTATAAGTTAAAACGCTATCATAATAATAAATGATTATTATTTACCTTGTAATTATACCTTGTTATTCTCTTTTTTATAAAAAGGTTAATAACACAAATGAAAGATATTATTTACTTTTTAAAAAATATAATGTATAATTTTTATATGTCAAGAAAATGTGAATTTACAAATAGAGGGCCACAAAGCGGAAATACACGTTCAAAAGCTCTTAATTCAACTCGTAGAAAATGAAATGTTAATCTACAACCTTATACTATTGAAATAGATGGTAAAAAACAAAAAGTAATGATGTCTACAAAAGCTATCAGAACTTATAAAAATAAAGGAAAAATATAAAATAACACTTTTAAAGTGTTATTTTTTTTAGCATTTTTTCTTATTAAAAATAATCATATAAAATAATATCCAAAAAATTTATATATATAATTTCTTTAAATTATTCTTTTTAAAAACCAAATAAAAAATAATAAAATGGTAGTTTGTTATTAAAAAATAATATAAGGAGAAAAAAATGAAAACTGAAAAACAACATTGAATTCCAAAATTTATTTTAAAAGGTTGAGAAGTCAATAACAAAATAAAAATAGAATATCTTGATACAAAAATTAAAAAATCAATGAAAGTAACAAAAAGAAAAATAAATGGAGATAATTTTTTTGAAAAGTATTTCTACGAAAGTGATAATAAAAATGAAAATGAAATTGAAGATAAACTAGGAAAAATAGAAAGTCATTTTTCTAAAATCATTAATAAAATTGATTATGAAAAAGGTAAGATAACTTTAACTAGAAAAGATTTAGAAACAATAAAGTTCTTTTTAATGATTTCAACAAAAAGAACAAAAACACTAAGAGAAAGGACTAAAAACAAAGAAGGGGATTCTTTCTTTAATCAGAAATTTAATGGTAAAAGTGATGAAGAAATAAATGAAATATGAAAGGAAGAAGTTAACAAATATTTAGAATTTTATTTAGCAAGAAGAAATTCTAAAACATATAATGAAGCAAATAAGTTAAATCCTGAAGTAAATGATTTAAATGGATATAACATTTTTTTTAAAGATATGTCGAACAACTCATTAAAATTTATTTATTCAGAAGAAGGAAATTTTATTTTAAATGATGGAACTTCTACTCAAATTATTGTCAGTAAACTTAGTGCTTTTTATCCCGCTTCTTTAATAGATCTTTATCCAATAAATAAAAATATTATTATCGCTTTATTAAGAAGTAGTAGTTCTTTTACAAGAGAAAAAAATTTTGATTTTTTAGCAAATGATAAAAAAATGTTTGCTAGTGCTTTTAATATTAGTGAAAAAAAGTTTTTTACTTTTGATGGTAAAACAAAATATATTAATTTTGATAGAACACCTTCTTGAGAAGATACTTTTGCTTATCCTTTGAATATAGTTAATTTTACAGAAATAAATGTTTTAAATGCATATCAACTTTCACAAGCAAGAGAATTAATCATCTATAATAATGAAGAAGATTTAGAAAATGCAAAAAAAATAAAAGAAGAATATCATCTTTTTAGAATTGAAGATGATGTTTAAATTTTAAAAAACTAAAATAAATAAAACATCTTTCCACTTGAATAATCAAGTGGAATTTTATTTTTAATAAAATCAAATAAATTCTAAGAATATACAAATAAATATAATTATTAACTAAAACAATAATGTAAATTTTATAATCTTTTGATAAAAAAACCTCTTGAAATAAGAGGGAAATCTTTATTCATACATTTATTCATATAACTCTAATAACTTAGAATTCTTTTAATATTTATTTTTTCTTTAAAATATCATATAAATCAATATCTTCTAAATTATATTTATTTTTATACCAATGTTTTACAAAATAATCTTCAAATTCAAACTCAATATCATATTTTGCAATTACAACACTAAAAGCAACAAGAAATTCTTCTGTTTCTTTCCCTAACTTTATAATGTCTTTTTCAACTTCTTCTATTTTTTTATTTTTATCATTTATTAAAAATGGAATAAGTAATATAAATGGATAAAAAATAATAAAACCTATAAGTGTTCATTTATATTTTTTTTGAATACTTATCAATTCTTCCTCATATTCTTTTTCTTTTTTTTAGTTTCATTATGAAATAAAACGAAACGGTTATAAAGCATTTTTACTATTTCTTCTGTTGTTAAATCTATTGTTAAATCTGTATTCATTTTTTTTCTCACTTTTTTATTCTTAAATATTATTTAAAGTTAAATTAAAAAAACTAATAATAATTTTAATTATAATAATATTTTAAAAAAAAAATACTTAAACAAATATTATTTAAGTATTTTTTCTAATTTATAAAAGAATTACTTTTAAGAAAGAATTCTTCTTTTAATTAATAAAGCCGATGGCAACATTCAACTAATGATAATTTGAAATGTTGAAAAAGCGATTCTTCAAGACAATACAGATAAACTTTTAAAAGATTCTAAGTAATTAATGTCTTTGAAGACCTCAATTGAAGTAATAGTATTTACGCTTAATGCTCCAAATTGAAATCACGGAAAGAATAGTTCATTAACCTTAAATGAATAAGAGTTTGTGTACATTTCAGTATATGAAACAATCGATGTTTCATCTTTTGGAATATAGTAAGAAATCATAATATTTCCGAAAATAATTGTTCAAACGAAATAAATGAAAACTATGAAAAAAATTGTTCCAAAATTATTAAAAACAACATTAAGTGTAAATGCAAAACCAATAATGGCAATAATAATAATTGAATAATTTAAATATAAATAAAGTCAATCTTGATCTCCTTGAAATCAATTAATTACATCAGGAGACCTTCTATCAGCAACACCAGATAAACGATAACTAAGATCACCCATAAATAACATATTTAAAGATGTCATTACCATAAATACAGCAAAATAAATAAATGACATTATTATTAAGTAAGTGAAAACAGCTAACGAAATATTAGTAATAATTTTTAAATTTGAAATTGAATTAACATTTAATTTTTTTTGATAAATAATATTTGAATATTTTTTATAAATTATTGTAAAAAACATAGTTCCATAAACTAAAGATAGTAATTCAAGTACTCCGTAAGATTCACTTGAAGGAGATAACCAAAAATTGAACAATGTTATCATAAAAAATATTGAAAAAACTAAAAATATTACTTTTTTAAGAGAAAGCAATCACTTTAATTCTCTTTTAAAGATATTCATATCTTCTTCTTTCTT
>CAMZOE010000034.1 GCA_947330515.1 uncultured Mycoplasmataceae bacterium | reverse complement strand
TGCTTGAGAAAAGTTTTTTTGTTCTGAATATAAAGTTCCAAGATTAATATAAACACCATAATTATAAGAGTTAAGACTGATTGATTTCTTGTACATTTTTTCTGCTTTTTGATAATTTCCATTTAGCGATTCGCTTATTCCTCTAAAAAAGTAATTAGAAGCAGAACTTAAAGAATACTCTAAAAAAATACCTTTATCATCAGGATAAATAGTAGTAGCATTTATATCCTGAATTTGGAGAAACTTTAACATCTCTTCTTTTGTTTCTTTAGAAAAAACTATTCTTTTAATTTCATTAAAAATACTTTGTTTTTTATTATCAATTAAAAAAAATGATTTTTGAGCAATTGATCTTGAAAAATTTTTTGGCGCAGAATAAACATTACTTTGTTGATAATCATTTTCATCAAAAGCATACTTAACTTCATTATAAGGAAAATAAAATAAAGTAAAATTCTTTTCTTCTTCTTCAATATCAGTAGTCGCAAATCAAAGTGCATGTAAAACATTACTAGTAAAATCAATTAAGATTGTTGGAGTATCATAATGTTGCATTTTTGCTAAGATAGTTAAATGATTATTCAAATCATTAGTTTTATCTTTATATTCCTTAATAATTTCTTTTTGAAGATTTATTAAAGCATCATCATAAGAAAGTTTATATTCCCTCCGTAAAGATGATTCTAATTTTCATGATGAATTTGCTTGTCCGCGGAAAAGTAATTTTGCTCCTTCTTTTTGAATATAATGAGCAAACGCATTTTTTAACTTAAGAAATTCTTCCATAGAATTTATTTCAAGTTTGTTATCTTTTTCATTAGTAGATTTAGATTGAATAAAATTTCAATATTTTTGATCATTTAATATCGATTCTTTATTTTCTTCAAAATTATCTTTTTTTAAAGAAAATGATTTATTTCAATTTTTTTTCTTCATTTTTTATTCCTTTTTTACATTTAAAATAATTTTATTCTTTTTTTATAAATTCTTTTTTTATAAAAAAATAGAAAACAAAAGTTTTCTATTTTTTCAATAAGCAAGTTTTTTTATCGTTAATTTATTATCTTTTTGTACAAAGAGTTATTTTTTTATTTTTTTGTTTTTTTATCGGTAATATCTTTAACGATACCTTCGATAAGGTTCATAATTTCGAATTCCTTAGTTTCATTTTTAATTGCTAATAAATCTGCAAGAATTCCTTCTTCATGAGAAGAATCAATTTTAATTGCTTCATCAAACATTTTTTTAGCATCTTTATATTTTTTAATCCTTACAAAAAGGAATCCTAAATCAAGATAAAGTTTACTATCACTAACATTTAGTTCTAATGCTTTTTTAAACATTGTTTCAGCATCTGTGTATTTCCCTTGACTTTCAAGTAAAAATCCTAAAATAGAATGTGCAGAAATACAAGTATGATCTACATCTAGAGCATTGCGATACATTTTCTCTGCTTGTTCAAGTTTTTTTTGTTTAGCAAATAAATTACCAAAATTAATATATGTATTAGGATTCATGAAATCTAAATCTAATGATTTACGATACATTCTTTCTGAATCTTCTAGTTTATTTTGTTTATCATAAAGTAATCCTAAATTATTGTATGCAATACTATAACTTGGATTCAGTGAAATTGCTTTTTTAAACATTTCTTCTGCTGATTTATCTTTATGTTGTTTTTCGAATAAGTTTCCTAAACTATTGTATACTTCATTATCATTTGGATTTAATTCAAGAGTTTTTTTATACATCTTAATTGCTTCCTTGATTTTATTTTGCTTAACAAAGAGATCACTTAAGTTTTTATATGGTTCTGGTAAGTTATCAGCTAATCCAATTGCTTCAAAGAACATTTCTTCTGCTTCTTTATCGCGATTTTGATTAACAAGTAAAAGTCCTAAATTATTAAATGATGGTGAATAAGAAGAATTTAAGGAAATCGCTAGTCTGTACATTTTTTCTGCTTTTTGATAATTTCCTTTTTCTACTTCACTGTAACCGCTAAAGAAATAATTCATTGACGAAATTGATGAAAATTCTTTAAAAAATCCTTTTTCATTAGGAAAAATAGTATTTGAATTAATATCTTTATTGGCAAGAAGAATTAAAATTTTCTCTCTTAATTCACCACTAAAATTAATTTTTTTAATTTTGTCTTTTTTACTAATTGTTAACTTATCTTCATTATCAAGAACAAAATAAGATTTTTGATATGTTGGCGGTTCAATAATTCTTTTAGGAGCCACATAAACATTTTTTGAAAATCAGTCATTTTCTTCTATTTGATCTCTAATTGAGTTATATTCAAAATAAAATATTGAAAAAGATTTATTTAAATTTTTTTCATTATCTTCACTTGACAACGCAAATCAAAAGGCGTGCCAAAAATCAGTAGTAAAATCAATTAAAATCGTTGGTGTATTATAATAATTCATTTTTGTTAAAATTTGCAAATTATTAATGTTGTTGTGATGTTTTTGTTTATAATACTTAATAAATTCTTTTTGTAAAGCCACTAAAGCTTTACTATCTGATAAATTGTATTTTCTTTTTAATGATGAAGATAATTCTCAATCAGAAATTCCTTGACCTCTAAAAAGAAATTTTCTTTTATTAAATTCAACAATATCAGAAAACAATTGTCTTAATTGTTTGAACTCTTCCATCGTTTTAATGGTTGGTTCGTTATGATTTGCTTTATCTTTTTTTGATAAAAGATAAGCATCCAAGGATTTTTCTTCCTTGGTGGGTGGTTGGTTTTTTAAATCACTCATATTTCTCTCTCTTACATCTTTTTAAATTTTGTTCATCTTTGTACAAGAACATTTTATTACAAAATTAAAAATTTATGTTTATTTATTTTAATTTTGTAAAAACAAAAAATATATGGCAATCCCTATTAAAAAAATAATTTTATAAAAAAAGTAGAAAACTATTCATAGTTTTCTACAAGAATTCACAATTATATGTATTCCAATGGTAATAATATACTTTAACTAAAAGAAAAAAAGAATTTTTTCAAAAAAACAAAGAATTTTATAATTTTATCATAATTTATCTACATTTAGTATATACATCATAGTTTATCTTGGGTAAAATATAACTTTATATTTTTAAAAAGAAAACTACCATTTAGGTAGTTTTCTTAGGAAATTCAAAAACAAGATATTTTAACTATTCTTTTTCCGTTTCTGGAAGAATTTTAACCTTAACATTAATATCATCAAGATTAACTGTTTTTGTTTCTTCATTTTTATCGATATTTCTTAAATACTTACATTTAGGAAAGGCAGAACAACCAATAAAATCTTTTTTAGTTTTTCTTGAAGTTCTAATAAGTAATTCATTACCACAATCAGGACACTTCTCTCCAATATAGCGAACTTCTTTTTTTTCAATTGATTCTGAATATTTACAATCAGGGAAATTTAAACAAGCAATAAATTTTGTTCCATAACGTGAAACTTTATAAACTAATTCTCCTCCATCTTCAGGACATTTTCTATTAAGAAACTCTGGCATCTTTCTTTCAATAGTAGCATCCGCAAGATCAACCCTTGGTTCAAATTCTTCTCAGAATTCTTGAAGAAATTCTTTTGAATCAATTTTTCCAATAGCAATATTATCAAGCTTTGTTTCTAAAGAAGAAGTGTATTTTTCATTAATAATATCTGCAAAATTTTGTAAAAGTAGTTCAGTAACTTCTTTTCCCATCGATGTTGGATAAAGTACTCCTTTTTGATTTTCAATATAACCAAATTTTAATAATCCACTAGTAGTAGAAGAATAAGTTGATGGTCTACCAATTCCTTCTTCTTTCATTTTTTTAATTAATGAAGACTGATTATATCTTGCCGGTGGTTTAGTTTCATGTTGGATAACTTTTATTTTATCTTTAGTAGTAGAAATTACTTTTTCAGCTTTTCAAAATTTTTCATCAGGATTGTAGTCTGTTTCAATTTCTTTAAACCCTGGAGTTACAATTTTAGTAACTGAAGTAGAGAAAAGAAAATTATTATTATCATAAATATATTTTTCTGTTGAAGAAATTGCATTATCCATAAATGATTGAATTGTAATTTTATAAATTAAATTATAAAGTTTTTGTTCTCTAAGATTTAAATCTTTTTTTACTAAAATAGGTGTTTTTTCTAAATCAACTGGTCTAACCGCCTCATGAGCGTCTTGAGAAGCACTATCTTTTTTGCTTTTTTGATGAAGGTTAAAAGATGAAGAAGTATAATGATTAATATAATCATTAACTTGCTTAATGAACTCAACTGATGAAATTCTTTTAGAATCAGTTCTTGGATAAGTAATTAATCCTTTTTCATATAATGATTGAGCAACAGAAGTTGTAATTCCATTAGAAAAACCAAGATTTGAAAAAGAACGCATTAATAATGTTGCCATTTCTAAAGGTTTCGGTGGTTTTGTAGTGGATTTTGAAACTTTAGTAGTTTTATGAACAAAATTGTTTACATCTAATTTAGAAACGATTTTTTCTAATTCATCTTTTTCACTAATTTTCACTTCAACAAATTTTTCATTAACATATTTCAAAATACGATCTTTTTGATAATGAACTTCTAAATTAAATCAAGTTTCTGGAACAAATTTTTCAATTTCATTTTCTTTATCAATAATTAATTTTAAAACAGAAGATTTAACTCTTCCTGAAGATTTTGCAGCAATTTTTTTCTTTGTTAAAAAAGAAAGTCTAAATCCAATCATACGATCAAGCATTCTTCTTGCTTCTTGAGAAGCAATTAAATCTTTATCTAAAGAAAGAGGATTTTCAATTGCTTTTTCTACTGCGTTTTGAGTAATTTCATTAAAAATAATACGTTTGAATTCAGGGTTATTTTTCTTTTCGATTACTTCTTTAATATGTCAAGCAATCGACTCACCTTCACGATCTGGATCGGTTGCTAAGTAAACAACACTAGCTTCTTTGGCATTACTATGAATTTCATCAATTGTTTTCTTCTTTGCTCTTGGAATAGAATATTTAGGAATCATAGTTTCTAAATCAATTCCTAAACCATATTTTCCAGTAGTACTTAGTTTTCTAATATGACCAACAGAAGAAAGAACAACATACTTATCATTCTTTTCGTTTTCTTTTTTATTTAAATTATTTAAAAATTGTTGAATTTTTTTAACCTTATTAGGAGATTCAACAATAACTAATTTTTTCATCTTGTTATTTCCTTTATATTTGTTAATTCAATCACCCCGTTATTAATCAATTTACGATTGAATGTGTTATATTCTTTAGTTTGGATTCCGAAAATCATTTTATTATTTTCAATACCTTGGATAATTGTTTTAAAATCTTTCCTTTTTGTTGTTTCATTAACGAAAACGACTTTATCACAAATCAAAGTTTTAAAGTTTAAGATTTTTTCTTCAGAAAAATCAAAACTATTAGTAAAATGAAAATATTCTGTATTTTTTAATGGAAATGGTGATAGCACTAAAGAATGTTCTTCATCAACATCAATTGTTTCTAAAGTTGAATTATCAGTAATTAAAATTTTATTAAGATTTTTATTTTGAAGAACTTCTCTCCCTGTAAGATCAAGTTTATCAATTACCATTGAATAATCTTTTTCTTCAGTAAAAAAAGTTTTTATTTGATTGAAAAGAACTTTATCTCTAAAGGTTCTTTTTTCTCCACTAACATATAACTTTTCAGTTTTCAATAATTCAATATTTCCATGATAAAAAAATAACAACGGTGGGTTAGTTGAAATCCTTAAAGAAACCGGATATTCCTTATCAAAAATAGTAATAAATTTGTTTTTAAATTCAAGGGCAAGCTTTTCTACCACTTTAATTTCAACAGTAAATGTTTCATTACTTAATATATCATATACTTCTTTTCAATTAAATTTACATTTAATTGCAAGATATAATAATAATTCCTTCATATATTTTCTCCTTAATTTGTTTTCAAAGAAAATATATAAAATTAAGATAAATTTTTAATTAAAAATTATTCTGTAATAATTCCTTCATTACTTTTTAATTTTTCTGCTTCAAAATCAAAAATATAATCGTCTAGATAAATTGACCCAAATCTTCCCTTTTGAAAATCTTTCAATAATTTTTCATAAAACTTACGATAAGATAGATTTTCTTTTTCTAAGTAAAGATTTAATTCTTCTTCATTACTGCCGTAAGGGAGTTGATTAAGTTTATTATCCCTTAATAAATATTGATATAAATATAATCCTACATTTTCAATTGGAAGAATGCTTTGTTTGATTGAACCAATGATTGCCAACCGATAATTAATATTTTGATCTTCTACTCTAGGAGCGAGTACTCCCGGAGTATCCATAATATAAAAACGATCAACTTTGAATCATGTAGTATGTCTAGTAACTCCAGCGCGATCTTCTGCTTTTGCTTTTTTTTGATTTGATAAATAATTGATTAAGGTTGATTTCCCGACATTGGGAACTCCTAAAATCATCACTTTAGGGAGAAGGGTTTTTAATTCTATTGTCTTTAATTTATCAATGATAACTCTAACACTTTTTTTATTTCCTTCTCTTAAATTTAAGGTAAGAGTATGATATTTTTTAGCAAATATTCTATTTGCTTGAGCAAGTTTTTGTTGATTTGCTAAATCTTTTTTAGTAAAAATTAATAATACCTGTTTTCCTTTTGAAAGTTCTTCAAAAAGAGGAATAAAAGTAGAAAAAGGAGCTCTACCATCTAAAAGAATGACTAAAATATCAATCTTTTTGACTTGTTGCTCCATTTCTCTAATAGTTTTATTCATATGACCAGGATATCAATGTACTTGTTTCATATGACCTACTTAAACTATTTTCTTTCTTTAATTCTTGCAGCTTTACCTTTACGTTCTCTCATATAGAAAATTCTTGCTTGACGAACTTTCCCTAATCTTAAAACGTCAACGCTTGCTACAATTGGTGAGTTAAGTAAAAAAGTTTTTTCTACACCAACCCCGAAAGAGATTTTTCTAACAGTGAAAGTTTCACTAACTCCACTACCAACGCGTTTAAGAACGAATCCTTGAAAAACTTGGATTCTTTCCTTTTCGCCTTCTTTAATCTTAACGTGAACAGCGACTTCATCACCACTTCTAAATTCAGGAATATCATCACGAATTTGCGATTCAGTTACTTTTTGAATTAAGTTTGAATTAATTGCCATCTTTAGCCTCCTTATTTGGTTTTCTTTTATATATATAATCTAATGTATTTTCAATTGAGTTACGTTTTTTTCATTCGCGAATTAAACCATGATTTCCACAAGTAAGTACTTCTGGAACTTTATCTCCACGAAAATCGAGAGGTTTAGAATATTGATCATATTCAACTCGATTTTTATCAAAAGTTTCACTTTCAATTGATTCTTGATTGATTACTCCAGGAATTAAACGAACAATAGCATCAGCAACTATCATTGCCGCCATCTCTCCACCAGTAATAATAAAATCACCAATAGATAGTTCTTCATCAATATAATTTTTAATTCTGGAATCAATCCCTTCATAGTGTCCACATATTAAAATAATATGCTCTTTTGTTGTACTTAATTCTATAGCTTTAGATTGATTAAATCTTTTTCCTCTTGGACCGAGAAGAATTACATGAGAATTTTCTTGTTTAACTGATTCAATAGCATTTACTACAGGTTCAATTAATAATAACATTCCTGGACCACCACCATAAATGTAGTCATCCACATGTCCTTTTTTCTTTGTTGCGAAATCACGTAAATTAATGTTTTCGATTTCAACTAGTCCTTCTTTAATTGACTTTCTAATAATACTATGATTTTTAAAAGCGTCAATAAAATTAGGAAAAATGCTTATAAAACTAATTTTCAAAATTTATCCTTAAATATCAATTATTGTTGAGGAAATTTTTCCTTCTATTAATAAACTTCTTTATTTTCTTAGTTTATCAATTATTGGTTTTGTTTGGTATATATTTTTCTTCTTCTTTATTTTCTACTTTTTTAGTAGTTGGTATTTCATCTTCAACTGTTGTTTCAACTGAAATTTCATCATTTGTTTCCGATACCTCATCGTCCAATGTTGTTTCAATACTCATAGTTGATGTATCTTCATTTAATCTTGCTTCAACACTTGTTGTTGATGTATCTTCACTTGTTGTTGTTGCTTTACTGTTATTTTCTTTTTGTTGTTTTTTATAAACAACATATTCTTCTTCTAAAGCAAGTTTATGTGTTCTAAATTTAATGAATGCAAAACTTGCAAGAACTTCAGCTGCCATTATTATTCAAACTCATTCAATGTAGAAACTTGAATTAAGATCTGCAGTTTTTCCATAACCAGAAGCTAAATCAGCAAAGGCTGGTCCAAATGCTCTAGCAGGATTTAAAGCAATGTTATTAGTTCTTAAACCAATAGTAACAATTACTCATACCATTAAAGTAATAATAAGAGTACGTTTTAATTTTGATTGTTCTCCAAATAAGAAAACAGATCAAAGTAATAAGAAAGTTAAGATAAATTCCATTACAAAATGTAAAGGAGTATATCAAATAAGATCTTTACCACTTATTGCAATAGTAATATATGTTGGATCCAATATTTTTGAACTACTTCATTTGAAATGTCTAATTATTGGAGCAATAGCATCTAAATTTGATGATGATCTATCAGCATTAATTGAATGAGCAACAAGAACTGCAAATAGTCCTGCAGCAATTCCTCCAAGAAATTGAACTCCAATTTTTGAAAATCCTAGTTTTTTACTATCATTTCCAATTCCCATTTCTACAATTGTAACTGCAGGATTAAAATTTGCAGAAATTCTTATTGTAGGAATAACTAATAATGCAATCAATAGTGCCACCCACAACGCTTTCATTGTTAACGGTGTAAATGTTAATTGTACTGCTTTTCAAAAAGCAATATTATGTTGATGAACAGTTCAGTCACCAAATGATGCTGCACTTGGTAATAAAATACCAAATACTAAAATAAATGTTCCTATTAATTCTACTAATAAGATTACTCAAAAGTTTTTATACCAACTTTTAGGTTCTCTATTTTTTACAGAATCGTAAAATTTAAATAGACTTTCTCTATTACTATCAGAGAAAACTTTTTTACCTTCACTCATAATTTCCTTTCAAGAATGATATTATTATTCTTTTTTTATCAAAATCGATTTTAGTAACAATGTCATCAAGAATAGGAATATTAATTCTAAGATTATCATCATTTACTACTTCTAAACTATGATATGCTTTTTGATCAAAGTATGATTCTACTTTTCCTAAAAGTACTTCATTTTCATAAACCAAGAAGCCTAACAAATCTTCATAATATAACTCCTCTTGAGAAGAAGCTAATTTGTTTGCAAAGAGCTTTTTGTTTTTTAAAAATAAAACCTCATTAATATTTTCATATTGTGAGAATTTTAAAAGAACAAATGATTTATGTATTCTAGAAGAAATAACTTCCAATTCTTGATATTCATTGTTACTATCTAAATAGTAAACTTTTTGTCCCGGTTGATAACGATCTTCAATTTCGCTATTTGTTAGTACCCTTACTTCACCTTTTAGTGAATGAGTATTTACTATTGTACCAATTCATATTAAATTCATATTAAATTATTTTTTTTTGTTTTTTGAGTCATGGAACTCTTTCATTATCCCTTGATTAGAAAAAATATTTCTAACTGTATCACTAGGTTGAGCACCGTTATTTAATCATTTTAAAGCGATTTCTTTTTTAACGTTTTGCTCTCCGTTTAATGGATTGTAAGTACCGATTAATTCGATATATTTTCCATCTCTTTTAACTCTAGAATCGATTGCCACAATACGGTAAAACGGTCTTTTGTGTGAACCCATTCTTTTTAGTCTTAAACTTACTGACATAATGTACCTCCAAATATTATTATATATAAAAAAATAAAAAATGTTAAGTAGTTTTACTTAACATTTAATTTTTAT
>CAMZOE010000033.1 GCA_947330515.1 uncultured Mycoplasmataceae bacterium | reverse complement strand
TGTAAATCAATAATTAGAAGTATACTCAACATTAGTTTTTCCAACCATCTCATTTATTTCTAAAGTAAATTTTTCTGTTTCTATTTTTTTATTTTTAATAAAATTTTTAGGTTGTTTAACAATTTCATACAAAATACTTTCTTTAGTTTTTTTAGGGACATTTATATTGTTTTTTGGACCTTTTAAATCACTAAAATATTCTTTAATTTTTGTTTCAAGAGAAATAAAACCATTATCACTATCTGCTCATTCAATTTTATTATTTCTTAAATCAACTTTAACATTTCATGAATGCGGTGTTAGACGTTCAATATTTTTTGTAAATTTATCATAAGTTGTTTTAAAATCAAAAGATTTACTTTCTTCAACTGTACTTTTATAATTTTTTAAGTGACGATTTAATAATAAAGATAAATTACTTAAATAAAGATATTCATAAAGTTCTAGTGGTGTTTGTTCAATATTTGCAAATTTTATTTTTAATTTTTGAATTCTTTCATCTTGAGGAATTAATTTTCCATCTACTAAATATTGAGCAGAATAATAATCTCTTTTTATTTTAGTTTTATCTCAATCGAGGATTCTTATACCTTCCTCATTACTACTAAATTTTTTAATTTTTCGTTTATATTCTATTGGATTAGCAAGCAAAATAAATTCTTTAAGTTTTTCAATATTACTATCAATAGTTTTGTTTATTATCTCATCAGTAATGTTTGCACCATCAATAAAATTTATTTTATCTAATTCACGAGTAAGTTTTCTTGAAAATCTTGGATCCAAAATAAGTTTGATTGTTATTTTATCATCATCTTCTTTTGATTGGGAAATATCAATTACATTATTAATTATTTTTAATTGATCAATTCTTATTGAATCAATAGAGTTTATTTCAAATAATAAACCATTTAAAAGATTATTATAAGTTTTAATATTATCTTTACCACCAATTGCATCAATTATCTGAGAAGCAATAAATTTTAAGTTATCTTTTTCAACAATTGTTTTTATTAAATCAATTAATTGAGAAATAACTATTTGATAATTATCAATTACATTATTATTATGATCAATAAAAATTGTTTTTTTACTTTGTTCTTCTATCTCACCTTTATTTTTTTTATCAAATAATTTTTTGTCTTTTAAATCATAAAATAAATTATGTCTAATGAAAGCTTGAACATTTTTAAAAAAATCGAAAAGATTTAGTTTTTTATATTTAGGATTTTCGTCTTTTATTTCTAATAATTGATTAATTTGTTCTTCTATTTTAAGTTCATTTAAAGTTTGATAATACTTAATTGTTTTTTCTTCTAAATTAAATCATAAAGAAGCGGTGCTAATAAAGAAAATAATGAATTTCATTGAATTATTTATCGCTTCTTTAAAATTTTTATCTTCTTCTTTTTGTGTTTCTTTTAATAATTTTAGTTCTTCTTCTCTTTCTTCGCGAGTTTTACCTTTTACAGAATCGTTATTTCTTTTATTATTTTTTATGAAATAACCATAGAATCTAGTTAACTCAATAAAATGATTATAAGTTTCTCTTATTTCTTCATAATTATTTTCATCATTATCTTCTTGTTCTAATTGAATAATTCTTTTTTCAATTTTTCTTTGTAAAAAATCTAATGAAGGAACAGTATTTCTATTTCTTAATATAGAAACAGAAAAAAGAAATTCAAGATAATAATTAGGTTTGTTTATTTCAAATTTTTTTATAACCTCTTTTTTATTAATTTTTTCAGCACCTTCATTACTTTCATCATCAATATCAGTATTCATTAGGTGTCTAAAAAAGTAAACATTTTTTAACATTTTTTCACTTAAATTTTGATTGATAAAAAAGGTATTACTATTTAACTTAGAAAACATTTTTTCAAAATCTTCTTTATTATTAAATCCATCAACACTTTTATTATCTTCTTTATATATTTCTAATTTTTTATTACTAACAGAATCGGTAATATTACGAAAGTGATAGTTCATTAAAAATTTTATTTTTAATGAAAATAAACTATCTTTATCATAAATATAGTTTCCTTCTTTTCGATTGTCTTCTTTTGATGAAAAATATTTATTTTCTCTTTTTTCAGCACTTATCAAAATAAGATTTTTTTTGAAAAACCTTTCAAGCTCATTTAATCTATCTTCTGATAAACTACCTTTTCAGCTTTTAACTGCTTCTTTTGGATCTTCTTGATTTTCTCATCTTCTTTTTTCTAATCATTTTAAAAAATCTTTGTTTTCTAAAATTGTTTGCCAATGTTCTTTACTAACATTAAAATTAGTAAGGAATTCTTTTGTTATTTTATTCATTTTATTTACTTTCTAAAAAATTATTGCTTTAAAAGGATTATATAATACTATTTTAATAAAAAATAAATAATTTATTTGTTTAATTTTTTCAATTATTTTTTTATGATTGCATACTTTCATATTTTTTATTAACTACTTTAAAAGTAATTATTTTATCCTAAGAAAAAACACCCATAAAAAAGGGTGTATTTTTTGATTAATTTAGTTTTAAATGATTTTGTTATATTTCTTTATCTCTTTGTTGTTTTTGAGATAAGGATACCGAAATTATTATAAATATTTCAATACTTATGATTTAATTCGATTTCAATTGCTCCAATCGCTTTAAGTCACATTTCAATTGCTTCTTTTACTTTTTCTTGTGCTTGATATATCATTCCTAGTTTATCATAAGCAATAGAGAAATTAGGATTAAGATTAATAGCTTGAAGTAACATTTCTTCTGCTTTTTTGTCTTTTCCTTGATTTAAATATAAAAATCCTAAATCACCATAAGCATTTCAATACTTATCATTAAGTTCGATTGCTTTAAGAAACATCTCTTTTGCTTCTTCTTCTCTTTCTTGATCTTCATATAGTAAACCTAAATTATCAAAAGCATGTCAACTTTTATCATTTATGTCAATTGTTTTTTTAAACATCTCTTCTGCTTTTTCGTTTTTTTCTTGATTTAAATACAATACCCCTAAATTATTATAAGCTTGGAAAAAATCAGGATTAAGATCAATTGCACAAAGAAGCATTTCTTCTGCTTTAACATCATTTTGTTGTCTTAAATACAACGCTCCTAAATTACTATAAGCTTCAAAGAAGTTAGGATTAAGTTCGATTGCTTTGAGCAACATTTTTTCTGCTTTATTATCTTTTTGATGTTTTAAATATAATAAACCTAAATTACCATAAACTTCAAAGAAGTTAGGATTAAGTTTGATTGCTTGAAAAAACATCTCTTTTGCTTCTTTATCTTTTTTTTCTTTTAAATATAATCTTCCTAAATTATTATAAGCTTCAGGATAATCAAAATTAAATTCAATTGCTTTTTGATAGTATTCTTTTGCAACTTCTTCTTCATTTTGTTTTTCATATAAAAGACCTAAATTATAATGTGCTTCAGAAAAATCAAGATTAAGTTCAATTGCTTTTAGATAACATTCTTTAGCTTTATTAACTTTATTTTCTTTTTCATATAAAGCTCCTAAATTGTTATAAGCTTGAGAAAAATCAGGATTAAGTTCGATTGCTTTTAGATAATGTTCTTCTGCTTTTTCAATTTTTTCTTGTTTTTCATATAAAAGTCCTAAATCATTATAACCTTCAAAATAATTAGGATTATTTTCAATTTTTTTATATATCATCTTTTCAATTTCTTCATCATTTCCTTGAATTAAAAATAATAAATCTGATTTATAATCACTTTTGATAAAGTTAGGATTAAGTTCATTTTGTTTTTCATTGGAATCAATAGGTTTTGAAAGATCACCGATTGAAGAAAGTGTTTTAAAGAAATAATTAATCCAAGAATTATTTACAAAATATTGAAATATTCCTTTTTCATTTGAATAAATAGTTTTTTCTGATATATCTTTTTTAGATAAAAAATTAATTAAATCTTTTTTAATTTCATAAGAAAATGAGATTTTTTTGTAATTGTTTTTGATGGTATTGTTATCTAAAATAAAATAAGATGTTTGTGAATTTGATTTTTCAGTAGAATTAGAAAGTTCATAAACAACAAATTTTTCTTCATTAAAATCAATGACATCTTTTGTTGTTTTATGTTCAATGATAAATAATGAAAAAAACTTATCTTTACTATTTTCTTCTAAATCTTCTTCATTGTTGTTTTCAGTTGCAAATCACAACGCATGTAAAACATCACTAGTAAAATTAATAAGCGTTGTTGGTGCCCCATAATGTTGCATTTCTGCTAAAACAGTTAAATTATTATTATCTTCTTTTGTTTCTTCTTTGTAGAAGTCAATAAAATTTTCTTGCATATGAATTAGTTTGTTAGTATTTTTATCACCTTCTAATTCATAACCTTCCATTCTTCTTAATGTTGATTCAAGTTTTCATTCTTTATTTGCTTGACCACGAAAAAGAAAACTTCCTTCTTTATCTTTATTTTCACAGATAAATAAATCAAGTTGATTTAAAAATTTAATTGTTTCTTCTATAGTAGTTATTTTTATTTCGGTTTCTTCAATATTCGAAAAATCTAAAAAACACTTAATTTTATTATCGAAATTTTTGTTCTTATGACTATCGTTTATATTTTGTTTCATATTTTAAAGTGAGATAAATATCAAAGTACATGATAAATATCTTTTCTTTCTCCCTTTTATTTTTTCATTTTACATTAATAATCTTAATATTTTTTATAAAAAATAAAAACTAAATTCTTATTTTTTTTAAAATATCTTTAAATAAGTTTCTTTATTAATTTAATTAATTAAATTAATAAAGAAAAAAAGAAGTTTTTGAAGAACAAAGTAATAAAATTTTTTCACTAAAATTTCTTTAATAATATTTAAAATATTTTTGATTATCTTGTGAATCTAACTATTATTTATTAACATTTACAAGGAATAATTTTATTAAAAATTATATTCTTCAGTTTTTTCTTGTTTTTTATATAAAAACATTAAATTATTGTAATCTTTTTCATTAAAATTAGGATTAAGTTTAATTGCTCGAAGCAACATTTCTTCTGCTTCTTTATCATTTTGATCTCTTAAATATAAGAAACCTAAATCTCCATAAACTTCAAAAGAATCAGGATTAATTTTAATTGCCTGAAGCAACATTTCTTTAGCTTGATAAGTATTTCAATATTTTAAATATAATAATCCTAAATTATAATAAGCATCAAAAAAATCAGGATTAAGTTTAATTGCATCTAGATAATATTCCTCTGCTTTTTCATCATTTTCTTGATTTTCATATGAAACTCCTAAATTATTATATGCTTCAAAAAAATCAGGATTATATTTAATTGCTCTTCTATAGAATATTTTTGCTTCTTTATCTTTTCCTTCTTTTTCATATAAAGCTCCTAAGTTGTTATATGCTTCAGAATACTCATGATTAAGTTCTATTGCTTTTAGATAACACTCTTCTGCTTCATCATTTCTTCCTTGATTAGCATATAAAATTGCTAAGTTGTTATACGCTTTATATGCTTCAAAATAATCAGGATTAAGTTTAATTGCTTTTTGATAATATTTTTCTGATTCTTTATCTTTTCCTTGATGTTCATATAAAAATCCTAAATTATAGTAAGCTTCAAAAAAATCATATTTAAGATCTATTGCTTTTAGATAATATCTTTCTGCTTCTACATTTCTTCTTTGATTTTCATATGAAAATCCTAAATTATTATAAGCATTAAAATAAGTTGGGTTAAGCTCTATTGCTTTTAAATAATGCTCTTCTGCTTCTTTATTACTTCACTGTCTAGCATATAAATCTCCTAGATTATAATGTGCTTCAAAAAAATCAGGATTACTTTGTATTGCTTTTAAATAGTGTTTTTCTGCTTTTTCATCATTTTCTTGATTTTCATATAAAATTGCTAAACCATAATGTGCTTGAGAAAAATTAGGGTTAACTTTTATTGCTTTTAGATAATATTTCTTTGTTTCTTTGTCATTTTGTTTCTTTTCATATAAAGCACCTAAGTTGTAATATGGTTGAGAAAAATCACGATTAATCTCTATTGCTTTTAGAAAAAACGTTTTTGCTTCTAAATCTTTTCCTTGTTTTTCATATAAAACTCCTAAATTATTATAAGCTTGATGAAAATCATGATTAACCTCTATTGCTTTTAGATAATACTTTTCCGCTCCTTCATCTTTTCCATGATTTTCATATAAAATTCCTAAATTATTATATCCTTCAGAATAATTAGTATTAATCTCTATTGCTTTTAAATATTGTTTTCTTGCTTCTATATTTCTTTTTTGATCTCTATATAAATTTCCTAAATTGTTATAAACACTAAAATGATTTGGATGAAACTCTATTACTTTTTTATAATATTTCTCCGCTGCAGCTTTTTCTCCTATTTTTTCATACAAAATTGCTAAATTATAATAAGCTTTTGAGAAATCAGGATTAAGTTTAATTGCTTTTTCATAAAGTTTAATTGCTTCTATATTTTTTCCTTGATTTTCATATAATTTTGCTAAATTATAATGTGTATCAAAATCATTAGGATTAATCTCTATTGCTTTTAGATAATGTTTTTCTGCTCAATAATTTCATTCTTTATTTTCATATAAAATTGCTAAACCATAATGTGTATCAAAATCATTAGGATTAATCTCTATTGCTTTTAGATAATGTTTTTCTGCTTCATCGTCTTTATCTTCTACTTCATATAAAACTGCTAAATTATAATGAGCTTTGAAATAATTAGGGTTGATTTCTATTGCTTTTAGATAATGTTTTTCTGCTTCTTCATTTTTACCTTGATCAGCATATAAAATTGCTAAATTATTATAAGCAACGGAATCATTAGGATTAAGTTTGATTGTTTCTAGATAATGTTTTTCTATTTGTTCTTCATCTTCTTCATATAAATTTTCTAAATTATTATAAACATCAGAATCATTAGGATTAATGTCAATATTTTTTAAATAGTCTTCTTTTGCAACAACATTTTTTTCTTCATATAAATTTTCTAAATTATAATGTGCATCAGAATCATTAGGATTAATCTCTATCGCTTTTTTATAATATTTTTCTGCTTCATCATTTCTTCCATGATCAGCATATAAAACACCTAAATTGTTATAAGTATTAGAATCATTAGGACTAATCTCTATTGCTTTTTTATAATATTTTTCCGCTTCATCATTTCTTCCTTGATCAGCATATAAAACCCCTAAATTGTTATAAGCATCAGAATCATTATTAATCTCTATTGCTTTTAGATAATATTTTTCCGCTTCATCATTTCTTCCTTGATCGTCATATAAAATTGCTAAATTATTATAATCATCAAAATCATTAGGGTCAATTTCTATCGCTTTTAGATAATATTTTTCCGCTTCATCATTTCTTCCTTGATTTTTATATAAAATCGCTAAATTATTATAAGCTTTGAAATCATTAGTGTTAATTTCTATCGCTTTTAGATATTGTTTTTCTGCCTCTTCATCTTTTCCTTGATTTTCATATAAAATTGCTAAATCATAGTGAGCTTCAAAAAAATTAGGATTAATCTCTATTGCTTTTAAATAGTGTTTTTTTGCTTCATCATTTCTTCCTTGATTTTTATATAAAATTCCTAAATTATTATAAGTATCAGAATCATTTGGATTAATATCTATTGCTTTTAAATAGTATTCTTCTGCTTCTTCATTTTTTCCTTGATTATCATATAAAACTGCTAAATTATAATGTGGATCAAAATCATTAGTGTTAAT
>CAMZOE010000032.1 GCA_947330515.1 uncultured Mycoplasmataceae bacterium | reverse complement strand
TAAATATAATTAATCCTTTTTTAAATGAATATTTTGCATTATAAAATTTAAATATTAATTATAATTAATATGAATTTATGTATTATTTGTTTAAATTTTATTTTATTAAAATATGTTTTTAAGATTTTGTTTGATTTTTATTTTGGTTCCAATAAAAAGTAAATAAAAATTAATACAAACCTATAATGTACATCCTTTAATTGATTTAATTCCAGAAAAAAAAAAAAAAAAAGCATTTTTAGAACGAACAGATGATCCATAAACCATTCCTAATGAAGTAAAAATTTTATCACCTAAATCACTAGTGGTATATAAATTATTATTTTTAAAATAATTAATTTCTTGGTTACTCAATTGTTGTACACGTTCATATCCTTCAAGATATTGTTCCATTTCATTTGGAACTTCAATTGCTTCTCATTCTTTTGCATAATATTTATCAAATCTTTTTTGTTCGCCAAAGAACAAAAAGAATAAAGGATTAAAACCTAATAAAGCAATTCATCATAAATTTTTATATTTTCTTTGTCCGCTTAAGGCGAGTACTGATAAGTTTTGAAACAAGGTAATTCCTATTACATAACCTAAATACATTAAACCAACAGAGACTCCACCTGCTATTTTAGTTATTTTTCTTTCTTGATATTTTTCTTTTATTCTATTATCAATATTTGTAGTATATTGTTCATTTGCTTCCCTTAGGATTTGCTGTTCTTTAAGATTCATTTTTTCTCCCTTATCATTTTAAAAGAAATTCTTTTCTTGGTTAGATTATAAATTTCTTTTTATATTTGTTAAAATTATTTTTTTGTTAAAAAAACATTTTAAAATTAAACTTTTTTATTTTCAATAAAAAAGTAGTACAATAAAATTGTTAATAAAACAAAACATTTTACTCGCAGTAATAAATGTTTAATAGAATCAAGATAATTCAGTGCTTAATGCACGGCTTTATGCAGAGCGGTTGGGTATCCGCAACTAACTCCCAAAGATGTCTTTATGACATCTTTTTTTTATTCTTTTCATAAATAAACATTATATAATTAAATTGAGATAAAAATTAAATATAAATAAAAAAATAATGAAATTTATTTGTATTTAATTATCAAAAAATGTTTTACGTGTGACATTTTTATAATTATTTTTTTAAGGAAGAATATGAAAAAAACAACAACTAATAAGCAATATGGCTTATTATCTTTAGTTTCTATTATTGTAGGAACTGTTATTGGTTCGGGAATATATATCAAGAATAATTCTTTGATGCAACAAACTAATTCATCAATATTAACAGTAATTGCTTGGCTTTTAGGTGGTTTGATTGTTGTCTCAATTTTAATTTCATTTTTCGAAATTGCTGAGATAACAACTAATAACAATAAGCAACAAACGATGTCTAATTATGGTAAAAGTATGTTTAATGAACAAACTGGAAGGATAATTGGAATGTACTATATTTTTATGTACTTTCCTTTTGTTATTGCTTCTAAAGCAATTTATGGTGCAGAAAAAATTATTGGACAAATTCCTTATTTTGTTTCTGGTAGTGGAAGTGGTTTTTTTAGTTGAGCAATGATTACTTTTTTTGCTTTAATTTTTGTTTCTCTAGGAACTACATTAATTATTTATAGTGTTAAAGGGACAAAAAAAACTATGTTTTTTGGAACACTGATTAAAACCATTCCTTTATTTTTAGTAATCTTTTTTACTATTTTAATTTTAAGTGGAGTAATTATTGGGAATGTTGATAGTGTTAATCATATCTTTGATCCTGAAGCAAAAATTAATTCAGGGTTACATGAAAATGATGCATTATTGAATACTTTGTTAATTTTACCACCGATGATGTTTGCTTTTGATGGCTTTTTATTTACTAATTCTCTTTCTAAAGAAGCTAAAAGTGAAAAAACATTAAAACAAGCAGCAATTATTTCTATGTTTATGATTACGATGATTTACTTACTTTTTTCAATTTCCACTTTATTAATTGGAAAAGGAAGCTATGGAGTTGCTGATGTAATGGGAGAATTATTTCCTCATAGTGAATGATTAATTCAAATCACTATTAGTATTATCATTATTTCTATTATTTCATCAATGATTGGTTCGAATCTTCAAGGTACATGAACTGTTGCTGGTTCTTCAAAAGACTATGATTTACCAGATCATCAAGGTGAACTAATTAAACGTCAAAAAAATGGTATTCCTAAAAAAGCTGTAGTTCTGCTTTTTTTAGGAATGATTGGTTGATTAATCTTTTTAAGAGGATTTGATCTTTTATATTATCTTACTAATGTTAATGATGGTCTTAATACTAACGGGACTAATTATTTAACTAATTTAGGGGCAATTACTAATTTTGCTATATATTCATTATTAATTTTAGGAGGAGTTATTAATCGTTTTACTAAAAAACAACCTCATGGTAAATCAAAACTATTCTTACCATTTGCATTTATTGCTATTGCATTAGTTTCCCTTGTTGTTTTTGCAGGATTTTACGATGTTTTCAGTGGCTTTAGCAATAGTAATATTTCTCTTCAAGAAGCAATTTTAAATTTTGTCATTTTTCTTTCTTTTTATCTTTTCTTTATTGGTATTAATATTATTAATGAAAGTTTAATTAAACATAATAATCCATCTTCTCAAAGAGAAAAAGTAGTTTATGCATATACTAATAAAGTTGAATGAAAATGATATGAAAAAGTTTATTAAAGATAAACTTTTTTAATAAATAATAATTAATAAAAAAATATAAAAAAGAAAAAACCACAATCTTTCTTTGAAAAGATTGTGGTTTTTTTATGTAATTTAATTTAATATTAATAATATTTTAAAAATTATTTTTAAAAATTTCTAAAAACAGTTTTTGTCTTTCAATAATATCTTCAATTTTTCAATCATTTTTTTCAATTACAAAACGATTGATTTGAAAAGAAGATTGTTGAATAGTTTTTTTCTTTTGTTGGAAATCTTTGTTTCCTATTTTTGAATTATCTTTTTGATTTAATAAGGTTAAATTTCCTCATTGATCAATGAATTTATCATGTACTTGATTTATATTTTCAAATTCATTTTTATGTTCTTCATAATAATTTTCAAGATTATTTTTTCAATATGCAATATTAGATGATAAAGAAGATTGTGGCATTATATGTTCAACATTGTATTGTTTATAAATTTCATCATTGAGAAAAATTTCTTCATATGATTCATTTTTTAATACTTTATTAATTTTTATTAATATATGTTTTCTATCTTCTGAAGAAACTTCTTTATCACTATCAAAATAATTTTTATTTTTAATATAATTAATAATTAAATTAATATCTTCTGTAACTTCCATTGATTGTAATTCTTTTATAGTAGTTACTCTTTTAAATAAAAGTGATTCAATTTTATTAAATGAATAGTCATTATTATCATTTAATTGAACAAGTAATATTGGGATAAATTTATTTGCACCTTTATCATTTTTATTTAAGATAATTTTTCTTGCAAAATATTTTTCTAAAAGAATAATTAAGTTCTGAAATTGTTCTTCTTCGAAAAGGAGATTATTTTATTCATCAAATAAATTGTTTTTTAATACAAAACTAAAAACAAGTGGAAAGAAAGTTCTTGTTAATTTTTTCTTTATTAGAAAAAAAGATAAACTAAATTTACTAGAAAAATTATTTGGTTGATATCTTTCAAAGAATTTTAAAAGATTTATTTGTCTACTTAGGACAACAATTAATTCAAAAAGAATATTTTTTTGCTTTTCTTCATCATCAACTTCTTCTAGTTTTTCAATTAAAATCGAAGAAAACTCTTTATATAAAACTTTAGTTTCTGTTTTAATTCCATTACCTTTTTCATAAATTAAATAGTTTTTAAAAAAATCCATTTTTTCCTTTTTCGTTTTTAAAAAAATATCTATTTGTTCTTCAAACAAGTTTTCTATTTTAGCTTCTAAGATTTCTTTATCATTAATATTTTTTAAATATTTTTCCATTTTAATATAAATAAAATTTTTAACTAAATCTGAAATATTAAGTGATACTCCAGTAGAATTAATATTTTCGAAAATCTTATGAACATCTAAATCAACAATTTCAATTTGAACAAATTTAATATAATCAAAAAAATTAATAAAATCTGCTATTTTCTTTCCATTATCAAACTTTTCACGATTCTTTTTTAATAAATCTAAAAATAAATTATAGTTTTTATAATAATTTGTTTTTTTACTTTCTTCTTCAAATTCAAAAACAGCCGCTTCTTTTTTCTTAAATGATGAAAGAAAAATTTTTTCTAAAATATTATTTTTAGTTTTTCCAAAAATTTTTAATATTTTTTCTTCTTTGTCATATTCTTCTTCGAAAAAAACATAGTTTTCTAAATTGTTTTTTTCTGGATTAATATTATTTTCAAGTTTATAAGTATTTAATGCAGTGATAAATAATAAAAAGGTTGTTAATCTTTGTTGACCATCAATAATCTCATAAACAGTTTTCCTTCATGCTTTTTTTCTTTTATAATAATATTACCCATATAATAATCTTTATCTTTATTTGTTTCATAATGTTCCAAAAGATCATTAAATATTTTTTTAATGTTTTCTTCAGTTCATGCATAATTTCTTTGATATGAAGGAATGTATAATCCTTTATTTTGTTTATTAAATAAATATTTTAATGACACTTTATTTGCACTAATATTTTTTCCCATAATTTTTTATTACCTTTTTATAGAATTTTAATTAATAAATATAGTATAACAACATTCAAAAGAATTAAAGCATTGGAAACTTAAACTTTTTATATAATTTATCTTTTAATCTAAAAATTTTTTGTTTTTTTTAAATAATGTAAAACTATTAAGAAAATACTTCTATTTCTTTTACTTTATCTTTTTTTGAATTAAAAAAAATAATTGCTATAGTAATAATTACAATAATAATTAAGAGAATGATAATTAATAAGTATATTCACTTATTAATATTATTATTAATAGTAAAATTTTGAGAATTGCTTGTAATTATTCCTGGTTCATAATAAGGTTCTTCTCAGAAAAGCATTAACAATCATTCTTGATTACCTTTTCTTGAATCATAATTAATAGTTATTTCACCATTAGCAATATCTTTTTCTGTTAATTGATAAATATTTTCTTTCTTAAGATTATCATAAAGAATAACTTTATTAATTAAATAATCAGCATCACTTATTTTAAAAGTAAAAGTAATACTTGTATCATCTTGATTTTTAATTTTAAAGTTTTCTATAGTGGGGGCGATTTTATGACTATATGGAATTTTAAAGCTAATTTTTTCACTTTTAATTTCATCACTAGTAAAGTTAGGATCTAATCAACTTCCACGTAATTCAAGATTATATTCTTGTCCTTCAATTAAATTATTTAGGATAACACTATCATCATCAAGATTCAAGTTATTATCAAATACTATATCATTATCAACATCGTAAAGATAAATTGCTTGTAAAAGATTATCGTTATCAGTAATAGTTCAATTAATGGTAACCTCACCTGATGAGAGGTTATCAAAGCTAAAACTATCAATGGTAGGAATTATTTTTGGAGTAATAGGAACAATAAAATGAATAGGATTTTCACTAGTAATTTCTCCACTAGTAAAGTTAGGATCTAATCATGTTCCTCGTAGTTCTAAGTTATATTCTTCTTTTTCAACTAAATTATCTAATACAAAAGTATCACTTTTTAAACTTAAATCTTTAGCAATTGTTTTTTGTTGATCAAGATCATAAAGATAAATAGCTTTTAAGGTATTATCATCATCAGTAATAGTTCAATTAAGAGTTACTTTATCTGATGATAAGTTTTCATAAGTAAAACTATCAATTGTAGGAAGTGCTAATTCTTTTAAAGGAGTGCTAAAATTTAATGAATCACTAATAATTGCTGCTTCCTCACTATAGTGAGGATCATCTCAATCAATTCTTAAAGTTCAAGAATAATCAGTAATTGGAGTTAAACTATCGATAGTAACTCTTTTATTAATTAGTTCATCCTCTGTCATCTCATGAATAATGAGATTATTATTTTCATCATAAAGATAAACCTTAGTAAGAACATCTTCTTCATCAAGAAGATTTCATTCTATTTCAACACTGGTAGCAGTTAAATTAAGATAAGCAACTGAAATAATTGTTGGCGCTTGACTATGTCCTCAAATAGTAGTAAAGGTAATAACATTACTTATAGTAGTGCCACTACCATAAGGACTAGTTCATTCACCTCTAATAGAAAGAGAAAATTCTTGATCACCTTCTAAACCAATAATAGTAATTTTTTTCTCTGTAATTTCTTTTTCAGATAAATTTTTAATTATTCTATCATTTTTTTCATTATATAAAACGAAAGAAGTAAAGAAATTTTCAGGATCATCAATATCTCAAGTTAAAGTTATTAACCCAGAAGTATCATCAATAGTTGCTATAAAATTATTGATTTTTGGCCCATTAGTAAGAAGAGGAAGATTTATATCATAGTTAACCTTATCATAAGAATCTACTACTGTAATAGTTGCTATTAAATCATCATAAACTTTTCCTGTTTCTAAAGGAATATTATTAAAAGTATAATTACCATTATCATTGATACTAACAGTTCTTGATTCATTAATTCCTTTACTTTCAGAAATGAAAGTAAAGTTTGTATAAGTATAATTATTTCCGGTTAACCCATCAATATTTAAATTAATTGTTAGTTGATTATTAATAATATCTCCATAAGTAAAAGTGGTAATTCCTTGCATATCTTCTTCATAGCTAATAAAAGGAGGAATTTCATAAACATCAGTTGTTTCCACTTCATCAATACTATTTTTATAAGTGATATTAATTTTTCAATCATCATAAATAGTATTGTAATCAAGATTATCTAATGTTAAACTATTATCTTTGATTGAAATTAGTTGTGAACCACTTTCAATTCCAGTTCCAGTAATTGTTGTTTTGTTATCAACAATAGTAGCATCATGTGCATCATCATAAATTCAAGATAGTTTTACTTTTTTTGGTTCTAAAAGTATTTTTTCTCTATAAAGATTTCTAATACTTGGTTTTACTGCTTTTATAAGATTAACCTTACTAGAAAGATGTTCATTCCCTGAACTATCAACAGTTCCTCCATTTACCTGTGGATGATCAAAATTTAAAGCAGAAAACTTTATATTATATTCTTGGGGAGTATCATATTTCAAACTATCTTCATAAACTTTATCAATTAATCTTGTACTCCCATCACCGTTTCCATAAATATGAATCTTTTCTTGATCAAAATTAACGGAAGTTTGAGTAAAAGTAAAGACTAAATTAAATTGTGTTCCATCATCTACAATAAATTTATACGATTTAAAAAAAACTTTGTAATGGAAACTATTTTGATAAAGATATTCAACATCTTCTTCATAAGATTCACCTTGATAGAGAGAAACTATGTTCTCATTATTTTTATTATTATTTGTTTTATAAATTAAGAATTGCCAGGGAATATTTAAAAACCCAATTATTAATAGTAAAAACATTCCTAAATTTAGAAAACTTTTTTTTATAAATTTCATATTTAAGAAACCACCTTTATTAAATTGAAAAAACCAAACATTTTTCTATTTTTTATTATACCTTTTTTCTTAATTACTCAACTATACTAATTTAGTTTTTTCATTATTTTTTTAAGTTTTTTTAGTAATATGAAAATGTATAAAAAGGGGGATTTTTTATAATGCTTATAACTAATTACAATTACGAGTGGCAAAAAAAGTTAATAATAAATTAAAACATTTTTGTATTACATAATTACATAATAAAAATATCTATCATAAAATTCGCAATGTATTAAAAAAATTTGTATAAAATTTACAAATAAAAAAAGCTTTATATTTTCTATATAATGTGAAGCAATTTAAAAATCTATAATAAAAACACTAATAAACAAAAAACTATTGTTTTAGTGTTTTATTTTTATAAAAATTTGAAATTTTGTGGAGTTATCAAAATCAAACTAAAAATATTTTTAATTAAACTTTTAAAGTTTATTGAACAATTGCTTATTCAGAAGCAACTTATAAGCTATGTGATTATTCAACAAATGATTTAGATTTTAAATGGGATAAAAAGGAGCTCAAGTAATTTATAATAAAGACTATGAAGCGTGATTTAAAAAAAATAAAGCATATGAAATTACTGTTTATGCCTATAAAGTTCTTATAATTCTGTTGTTTAATTGCAATAAATGAAATGCCAATTAAAGCTTAGAAACTAGTAGAAAGATAGAACCTTTATACGAAACAGATAGTTTTAATATAATTGGTAATTCGATTATTGATAAAGCTTTTGATGTTGAAGCAGATTTTAAAATTGGTGATAGTTATGATATCATTGATTTTTAAAAATTAATGACTACATATGATTGCGAAAGTAATAAACCAAATGTTTTAGTTGCTTCAACACCGCTTTTACGCTTTTAATTAAAAGATGATATTCAACAATTATAAATAGAAGAAGTAAGTACCTTTAAATAAAGTAAAAACTTTTATTACAATTGATCCAGAAATTAAAATTACTACTTCAGGAGAAATTTCATATACAAATGATTCTTTTGAGTTTAATGAAACTTCAATTACTACAAGTAGTTTTGATTTTAACTTTAAAGTTGATTTTATAAATTCATCAATAAATAAATTATCTTTAAATTTTGATGAAATATTATTATTGCTTTAAAGCAATAACTTCCACAAAAGAAAAAACATTAATTCTTGTAGAAAGAAAATATAATCTTTTGCAAGATGGTGCAATTAGTAACTATAACTACTAATGCTTTAGAAACAAATCAGAGTATACTAATTTTAAATTATATGGTTTATAATAATCGTTTTTTACTAAATAAAAAATTATCTTTAAATAAAGCAAACCTCACTATACAAATTTTCTTTTATTATTTATTTCTTGATATTTAATACTATAATATAGTTAATAAAAGGGAGGTTCGGGCTATGTTTATAAAAAAATCAATTTGGTGGTAGTTTAATCAAAAGATAAAATACATATAAAATAATAGTATGTATTAAATTATCATAATATTTCTCATAATTAAAAACATTTATAAATAACGTTTAATGTTAAAATAAAGACATAAAATTCTAGTTGTTTCTAGAAAATATAATAAAACAAAAAACACTGTTGTAAAAAATAGTGTTTTTTGTTTTATATTAAATAACATATAATTACATATAACTATTTTATAAAGGAGGGGATAATGTTCAAGAGAGAGTTTATAGGAAAGAAATTTTTTGTAATTTTTTTAATTTTAAATTTTACGATTATTTTCTTTTCTTTTCTTTTCACATCTTTTTCTTCGTGGTCTGCAATCATGTTTGCAGTTGGAGAATTGTTATTATTTCTTACAATATCAATTATTACTATTAATTTTTATAAGAAATATAATAATGATTTTTTTCTTAAAAGAATGAAAATTTTTAATTTTACTAAAAATAAAATAAAAGTTTATTTATTTTTATTAGTTTTTTATTATGCAATTATTTTTA
>CAMZOE010000031.1 GCA_947330515.1 uncultured Mycoplasmataceae bacterium | reverse complement strand
AATGTTTTTCCTTCTTCTAAAGCTAATAGAGCAAATTTTATGATCATAAAATTTAAATCTGTTAACGTTTCTACTTCAAAAAATCTAATTTCATAATTTGCTTTTTTTACTTTTAATTTTTTTGTTAAGTTTATCATTTTTAACCTCCTTAGTTAAAAGTTATTTCTTTAAAATGTTTATTTAGTTTTTTATTAAGAATTTTTGAAAAATATTTTTCTCTTTCAATAACATCTTTAGTTCCTATTTCTAATTTTTTTAAAGTAGTAGATTTACCAACAATAATAAGCATATCTTTAGCTCTAGACATAGAAACATTAATTCTTCTTGCGTCAGTAAGAAAATTATTACCATCTTCTTTAGTAATAACAGTACTAACGATTACAATGTTTGCTTCTGAACCTTGAAAACTATCAACGGTATCAAACTTAACTTCTTTAAATTTACTTCTTCAATCAGCTAATTTTGCTTTTGTTTTGGATTGAAATAAACTTATTTGAGCTGCATAAGGAAAGATAATTGCAATACTTTTATCCTTAGTATCTTCTAATGTTAAAGATAAGTTATTTAATGTTTTAATGATTACTTCAACTTCTTTTTTGTTTACTCTTGAAGTTCCTCTTTTTTCTTCTTCAGAATCAGCAACATTCATCATATAAAGATTATGTTCAGAATCAAAATAAGAATCTTCACTAAAGTTATAATTTTCTTCAAAATAGTTAAAAATTCTTTTACCATCTAGTTTTTCATAAAATAAACTATAGCTATCTAATACTCCAGGAAGTGAACGATAATTTACATCAAGGGTAACTGAAGCGTTTACTTCTTCTGCTCGTTTATTTAAATCTGTAAAGATACTAGAAGTAATCTCTCTTCTTAAATTATTAAATTTTTCTTCATCAAGATTATCTTCTTGATCGAAGTCAGATTTATTAATATCCATAATCGGACTTAATTGTTTTGAATCACCTACTAAGATAACTTTTTTAACATCCATTCCATAACGTAAAATCTCAGGAAGGATTGATTTTGAAACCTCATCAATAATTAAGACATCAATATTATCCATATATTTAAATCCATTTTTATGTCTTGTAGTATAAGAAGTAGTAGTTGTTGCTGCAACTAATTTTGTATCTTTTATTAAGGAAAAAGTAGAAAGAACTTCTTTATCTTCATTTAATTTATTTTTTTTAATTTCATTAAAAATTGAATTAAATTGAAGATTTTTATGATTTTGTAAATTACTAATTATTTTTTTTCTTCATGTTTTATCAATATTTTCAATACTATTGTCTTCTTTTTGATTAGTTGTAAGTCATAAAGAAACAATAGAATTTTTAGAATCTTCTTTATCAGTAAGTTTATCTAAAACATTTCTTATTGCAACATTTGTTTGAGAAGAAAGAAGAACTTTTTTATCATTTTTATGATAATACTTAATTATTTCAGTAATTACTTCTGTTTTTCCAGTTCCTGGCGGACCTTGAATAATTGTAATTTGTTCTTTCGTATTTATTGCTCTAAAAAATGCTTGTTGTTGCGAATCATTTAATCTTTCAATTTTGTTTTTTTTAATTATGATTTCTTCTTTATATGGAGTTAATAAATCATGAGAATCAAGTGGTTTTTGTTTAATTACTTTTAAAAGAAAATCATTTTGTTTAGTGTTATTTTCTCTTACACGTTTTACAATGTTTTGAATTGTATTTATTAATACAATATCCCCACCATTTAACATAAAAATACTCTCAATATCATCTTTTTTTACTTTATTTTTACTATCTTTATTTTTGTTATCAATATTAAAAAAAATATTTGTTTCAAAAAAGTATTGCACCATTCCAATAGAAATTTGACTATTGTGTAAATTCAATCCTTCTAAATAATTTTGAATATTAAAAATTAATTCAATGATTGATTCATTGTTTGTAATAAAATCTTCATCTTGAAAAAATGCTTCTTCAAGACTAATATTCATTTTTTCATATTCATTTTTTAATAAATTTATTTCTTTTTCTAGAGTAATATTATTTTCTTTTAATAAATTATTTTGTTTTAATAAATATTCTGAATTCAAGTTTGTTGGTTTTTTATTTTTTGGTAAATTATCAATTTGCTTTAAGTTTTGTTTTATTTCATTATTATTAGATTTAATTAATATATTTTTCTGATTAATTTCATAGTTTAATTTATCTTTAGAATCTTTAATTAGCTGTTCGACTTTGGTGAAAAGTTCCATAGCTTTCTTTAAATAAACATGAATTTCTTTTTCTATTTCTTTTTCTTTTAGTTCTTTATTAACTTCTTGAAAAATTTGAACTTTATCTAAATCACTTTCAACAATATATCTATCTTTTAAAGCTTTTATTTCATCAATAAAAGCTTTAAAACTTTTTATTAACCTGCTAAATTTTTCACTTAAGTTTTTAGTATTTTCTTTAAATTTATCAAGAACTTTCACATCCAATAAATTAGAATCAAAATTTAAAAAATCATTTAAAGCTCTATCATTAAACTCTATATTTTTAATATCTTCTTCTATATTAGATAACGAAATCATTGAAACGTTAATTTCATTTTGTGTTTTAGAATTAAATTTTTTAATTGTTTTTCAATCGTATTTAGTACTTATCTTTATTTTTTCATCATGTTTACCTAAAACAAAAAAAGATAGTTTTTTTATTCCTTTATTAAATTTAGCATTTAATTTTCTAATTTTTTGAATAACTGATTCGATTTTTTCTGCAGGAACGATAGTTTTTCCATACAATAATAAACCTGAATTTTTTTGTAAAAAATTGTTGTCTACTTCTCCTTTTAATAATCTTTTTTCAACAAATATTTCTTCTGATGATCTTGTTGAATTTTCAAATAAAATTATATTATTTCTATTACTATAATTTTGATAAATAGAATCAGAATCTGTAATTTTAACTGCTTCTACTGGTAAATTATTAAATCCTGAAAATATTTCAAATTCTTTTGAAACTAGTTTTTTCTTTAAATCAACATAGTATTCATATGGTTCAATAAAGTCTTTTCATTCACTAGAAGAAATTGGTGGAATATATTCTGGTTTTTTTAAATCTCTCAGAACTTCTAGATAACTTTTTTCATTGATTTCCATTTGCATAAATTTATTTGAATAAAGTTTTCTTTCTTTAGTTAAAAGATATTCACTTTTAAATAATTTATTTGGATTAAAACCAATAAAAAATGGATATAGTTGGATTTCATATCCATTATGTTTTTTAATTGATAAATTACCTTTAATCGCAATAACCTGATTATTGTCTTTGAAAAGAACAAAAATATTTTTAATATCTTCATATAAACCAGGTTTATATTCTTCAAATCTTGTGTAATCATCACGATAAAAATAATATTTTGTTACTTCACTTGATTCAAATTTTTCTTTTAACTCTTTAATCTCTTCAATTTTTTCGTTTGTTTGTAATTTAATATTCATTTTATACTCCCTTTTTTAAATTGCATATTTTAACTTAATCTTGTTACAATTAACAAATTAAGTTTTTATTGTTTCTTATTATCTCATAATTAATTCTAAGTTTTATTCTTTTTTACTTCTTCATTTAAAGAAGTTTTTTTAATAAAAGATATATTTATTTACAATTAATTTATTTCAATTAAAATCATAAATTATCTTTTACTAAAAAAATATATGTATTATTATATTCAAACATATTTTTATATCTTTGTTTTTTTATATCTTTGTGTAAATTTGATTTATTTTTTTCAAATTTTACATAATCATTACAATAAAAATAATGTTCTTCTACATCATTAAATTCAAATTTTTCTTTTATCTCTTTTAATTCTTCAATTTCTTGAATTTTTTTATTTAACTGTATTTCATTATTCATCTTTATACCTCCTTTTTTAAAGATGTAATGTTGTTGTACTTAATCAATAAATTTTAATTAATTTATTATCTTGTATTTTTTTGTCCCTTTGTTTCTTTTCAATTTTACTAGTTGTTTGCTTAATCAAACTTTTCGATAAAAAGTTTGATATAGATTTTAAACAATAAATAAACCTATCCCATAAATTAAAAATTATTAGGTAGGTTATAAAATATTTCATGTTTTATTATTTTTTTAATCACTTAATCAATTTTCAATTGCAAATAGAAAATATTATTTTTTAATTTTAATGTAAATATTACATTCGAAAGGACAGCAATGTCTTTAATTTTTAATTAAAAGACTGATGATATATCAATTAAATTAATATACCATTTTTTATAAAACGCAAGTTTCAATGTTTTTTATATTTTATAAAAAACATTGATTTTTTTATGTTAATAATGAATTTAACATAATAGGATAAACATATCTTTACTAAAATATTTCAAATAAAATTTTATTTGTTGAAAAAAATATATATCCTATTTAAATAATAAACCTTTTTTTAAATAAAAAGTAATTTGTTTTAAATTAAATTTTTAATTAAAACTTTTTTCTAAGATCTTCTTTACAAAAAATAAAGATATTTGTTTTAAAATTTGCTATTATTAACATTTACGTGATTACTTTTAATATTGATGTGTTCAAATAAAATAATGATTATATGAAATATTAATAAATAGTAATAAAATTCATTCATAATGATTATCAATAAAGTAAATACACACAAATTATGATAAAAGTTTTTTATTAAAAAACTTGATTAAATCAAATATAATTTATTCATGGACAATTTAGAAACAGAAAGTTTTTTAGAACAAAATTTAATTAAAAAATCTTGGTTATGAACAAGTAGAAATAAAAAACGAAGAAACTAAACTGCCATAGTAAAAGTGGACAATCAAAATATTTTAAAATATCTGATTTCTGTACTCTACAGGAGTTAGATATTTTAAGTTACTTTGAAATCTTTTATTATTATAATCTTTAATTGCAAAATTAATTTGTTTTTTCATTT
>CAMZOE010000030.1 GCA_947330515.1 uncultured Mycoplasmataceae bacterium | reverse complement strand
GCATTTTCTTGAAACAATGGTATTTATCCTACTACGAATAAAACAATTAGTAACTCATATCCATTTGCTAATCAATCATATATTAATAATAAAGGGGTTTTAATGGGAACAATTGAAGGAAGATATCCTTTTATATATGATTCTTGAAACATTGATAATAAAACCAATTGGCATACTATTTTATTGGGGTCTTCTGGTAGCGGAAAAACTACTTTAACAAAATATATTATTACTAGTGAGATCATCACAAGTAAAGGTAAGCATATTATTATTGATCCACATAATGAATTTGAAATTTTTGTAAAAAGATTTGGTGGAAATATTATTGATTTGCATAAAATTAAATTAAATCCTTTAAAATTTGTTGATATAAATGAAAATAATTTTTTAGAAAAAATTAGGGATAAAATTTTATCTATGAAAGAAATGTTTAGACTTATTTATAAAGAAGAATTAGATTCTGACTTGAATAAAAAAATTTTAAAAACATTATTATTATTGGAAATGGAATTTAATTCAAAAAAAGAAGAAATTTTAAGTGGAAAAGAATTTATTTTTTCAGATTTAGATATTTCTTCGGAGGAATTATTTTTACCTTTAACTAAAGGTATTTATAAAAATTTTAATCATAAAGATGAATTAGACTTTAATACTAAAATTACTGTTTTAAAAGGAAAAGAATTATTTTTGATGGAAGATGAATATAAAAACACAATTATTTTTCTTGTGATGAACAGAATTAACGAAGAAATTTATAGTAATGTTGGAAAGGATAAAATTAATTTTTATATTGATGAAGCAGGAAAATTTTTAAGAAATAAATTCCTTGTTAAAAAATTATCGCCATTATTTTCAGAAGCAAGAAAATTTAATACTAAAATTACTATTGCAACACAAAATTTAACTGATTTATATAATGGTAAAAGTGATGATGCAGAGCTATCAAATATTTTTGCTAATGCTTCAAATTTATTCATTGGTTATTTAAAAAATGATCAAAGAAAAATTCTTGATAAATTTATCATCAGTGGTAAAGGGATTGAGATTACTAAAAGTGAACATGAGCATATGAATAAAAAATTAGGTCACTTTCTTTATCTTTCGGATGAAAATAGATATTGCATTGTTTCTTTATATGATTCTAAGATAAATGCTTTAATTGGAATTAATTAAAAAAAG
>CAMZOE010000029.1 GCA_947330515.1 uncultured Mycoplasmataceae bacterium | reverse complement strand
TATTTTTCTTTCCTTTTTTCGGAGGTCTTCCAATAAGTTCTTCTTTTAAACCATTAATTCCTTTTTTCTTAAATTTATTGTTTCAGCGATAAATTATCCCATTATAGTATTTATGATTTAATGTTGTAATTAATTTTTTTTTCAATTCTTCACCTAATTTTGCAGATGATTCTCCATTTAAATATCTCATAAGATAATTATATTTAATAATTCAATTTGTTTTTATTCGTTTCATATGTTTTCCTTTCAAATTAACAAAAAAACACTACTCTTTTTTTTTTTTTTTTTTTTCCACATTTGCTATGTCGGTTTTTTGTAAGATCTTATTTTTTTATTTTCTTTTATATAAAAATGAACTTTTTTTTTTTTATTATATAAATAAGTTATTTTTTTTTTTTATGTGTTGTATTTTTTTCTTTTTTTGTTTTTTTTTTTTTTTGTATATGATTCTTCATTTTTTTTTCTCATTATTTATTTATATTTAATTTTTCTTTTTGTTTTTTTTCTTTTTATATGTTTTCCTTTCAAATTAACAAAATAACACTACTCTTTTTTTTATGAGTAGTGTCCACTTTTGCTATGGCGGTTTATTGTAAGAACTTATTTTTTTTATTTTCTTTAATAAAAAAAATAAGTTATTTATTTTTATTATGAGTTGTATTTGTTGCAATAATAGTTATTTTTTTAGATGGTGAAGTAATTTTTAGTTTTTCATTTTCTAAATCAATATAAACAGTTTTATCTTTTTGAGATCCTAAAACTATTTCATTAATTTCATTTTTTTTCAATTTATGTTTTGAAATTTGATAAACTTTTGTTTTTTGATCTTCTTGAGAATGTATTATAAAATGATTAAAATATTGATAATATTTTTTATATAAATCAGCATCTACATTATCTTCATAAACATTATTTTTAAGTTCTTCTTCAACGATAATAACTTCTTTACCAATAAATTCTTTAAAGTTTTTTTTCACTTCTTTATCTTTAAGATATCAACTAGCTCCTAATAAGAAAACAGTAATCATTGAAAGGGCATATTGTGCTACCATTGGTCAAACAGCTTCTTTACCATATAAAACTGCCATCATTCCAAAAGAAATAATATAAAAAACTCATCCGATTTTTTCTTTTTTAGTAACTAATAAAACTCCAATTAATAGTAATGATGAAGAGATGATATCCAATCACGGATTAGCATCATAAATAATTCCACTTGCTTGGTTAGACAGTTTTCCATCAATAACTGTTATTGAAATTTCTTTACCTTTAACTATTACATCTGGAACTAATAAAATAACTCCGATGATAAAATAAAATAAAATAAATATAATAGTAAATGTTCATCATTTTCCATTCATTAAAGAAACTTTTTCATCTGGAAAATTCACTTTATTTTCTTCTAAGTTTTCTTCACTAGTATTTATTTTTTTTCATGTTGCGTATCTAATATAAAAAAATACAAATTGAATCATAAAAGTTAATGTCAATCATCAAGCGTTAACAATAATACTATTAATTAAACTAAAACCAACATACCCAACAAAATATTTAAAAAATTTATGATTAAAATCTAAATTATAAATATTTCCCATAAATATTCCAATACCACTAAAAATTGATGAAACAATTGAAACATATCCTAATATAACGAAAATATTAGAATTTTCATAGTTAGATTTCCCATTTACTTGATGTCTTCAAGGTGTTTGAATTGCATTTCCAGTTGCATATAAAACAATATTGACAATTCCTATTATTACTGTAATAATAATAAACATTTTAAATAAAAGTTCAGATACATATCTGAAAGTTGTTTCATTTTCTTTTTTCTTTATTCTTGTAAACGAAACATTATCCATATTTTTTCCTCCTTTTTTTTATTGATTTTATTTAAAAACAATTAATTAATTATATCTTATTTTCTTTTCTTTTTTATGGGTGTTTTTAAAATAAAGATATAATTAATGTATGTATGAAATTTATATAAAAGATTGGGAATTTTTAGCTGCGAAACAGATATTAAAAAAAGATTTAAATCTAAACAATATCAATAAACTTTCAAAAAAACAAATTAAAAGAATTGGAAGAAAAGTTGATCCAGTTTTTTTTTCAGTTTATAAAAAAAATTTATTTTTTGAATATTTTGAAAGTAAAAAAAAATATGATTCAAATTTAATTAATAAGCTTAATAAATTATTAAAGAAATTAGATATAACATTAACTTCATATGAATATAAATATATTAGAGAATTTATAAAAGAAGAGTTTGCTCTTTGAAGAACAAAAAAAACAATTGAATTACCAAGGGAATTAGCGAAACAATTTGATGTTGTTCCGTTTTTTAAAGAAGGAAATATTTCTATTTATAAAAAAACAAATTTAAACATTTTTGTTAATTTTGAAAATTCAGTTGAAATTTTATTTTTTCCTAAAAAAATTTCTTTTATAAAAAAAAATAATATTATAAAAGAAATTGAAATTAAAAAATTAAAAAAAATTAATAATAAAAAACAAGGTGTAGAATTAATTCTTGATGAAACTTCCTATTTACTTAAGGCAAAAAATAATAATATTTTATGAATTTATTTTAATAGAATGTATTCAAAAAAAATAAGGTTAATTTCTTAACCTTATTTTTTTTGAAAAATTATTTTGATAATAAGATTTTAATTTCTTCTATTTGTTTAGATGAAAGCGTTTTACTATTTTGCTTTTCATCATAGAAGGGAATTAAGTGTAGGTGAGTATGGAATATTACTTGACCTCCAGCTTCATTCACATTAAAAGTAACTTTAAAACCTTTTGCATTTAATTTTTCTTCATATACAGTTTTTATTTTTTTAGATATTTTGAATAATTCAATTATTGTTTCATCGTTTTCTTCGAAAATATTTTTTTTTAATTCTTTTGGAATGATTAAAACATGTCCTAGTTCGTTAGGATTGATATCCACAATTACAAAAATTTTTTCATTTTCATAAAGTATTTCTCCAGGAATATCTTTATTCAAAATTTTTTCAAATATACTTTTCATATTTCTATTATAAAGTTATTTAATTATTTTTGTATTTTTTCTTTTCTCATTTGTTTGAAGGAATTAAGATATTTTGCGATTGTTAATGAACTTCCAGTTAGGATTATGAAGTAAAAACCTCAAATAAAAAAATTAGAATTTAAAGCAAATCCTGTTAAAAAACTTCATTGATGAATTATTTGTAAAACATGATCGTTTAACACTCACAATGATGCTAATAAACTTCCGATAACAAAAGATTTTCAATCAAAATATTTTATTATCAATCATAGAGCAATAATAAACATAAAATAGGAAAACAATGAAAATAAAAGCATTTCCTGATTGTTATTATATGAATATATTGCAAGATAAGATTCTCCTATTGTAAGAAGAAACAAACAAACAAATAAGGTTAAATTAAATAATATAATTGTATAAATAAAAAAAAGTATAGGATGTTTTTTCCCGAACTTATAAATATAAGCCTCCTATAATTCAAAACCAAACACTCAAACATTTTATACAAAACACATTTTTGTATAATAATCCAAATGTAATTAAATTATATCTAATAATAAAAAAAATACTCCTAAAAATATGAGTATTTTTATGTTATATAGTTTAACTTTTAAAGGTTATTATTTTTTAATTATTTTTGAATTCCTTCATCGATTAATGTTTCGTAAATAGTTTTCATTTTTCCACTAAGTTCAATATAATATCCTTTATCTTTTCAGAAATATTGAGTATTTAACATGGTTCTAGAATTATTAGAGATAACATCATCAATTAATAAAATAGTAACAAATTCTTTTTGTCATTTTTTAGCTGGATCTGTATCTGGAAAAATAACATCAATAATACTTTTACTTTCTTTAGTAACATTATCTGTTTTAACAAAATTACCATCACTATCAGTGTTAGCAAAAATTGAATAATAGAAAGCATCGGCATATCCAGGTGATTGACTACTACTATCTTGATAATTTAATCCAAAAATAAATGGATATAATGTTTTTGCTTTTAAAGTTCAACCATCAACTCAACTACTATCAAGATTAATAATAGAATCATCAACTTTATAAAAAGGAAGATCTTTGACTTCTACCGAATTACTAAAGAAGCTTGAAGAAGCTGTACTTCATTCATTTGCTATTGGATTTATAATTCAACTATTATTATAAGTTCATACATCATCAATTAATGTTAAAGAACTACTAGATTTATTGATTATTCCTTCAAAACCAATATCACCTAAAATGTTTTCATCATTATTAACGTTTCCATTAATAGTTCCTGAAGCACCACTACCACCATTGATTAAATCATCAATAGTTTTAAAGTTTTCAGTATCAACATTAAGTCAATCGCCAGTATTAGTAAAACTTGCATATCACATTAACATTGGTTTTAATGTTTTTAGTTGAGCAGTAATTTTGTAATCAAATTCTCTATTTACACTTTCTTGAAATAAATAAAGTGTTTGATAAATAAATTTATTTGCTGCTAAATCAAAATCAATAGTTGAATCTAATTGTTCTAAGGCAACAATTTTTTTATCTTTATCAAAAGTTGAATCACTAAAAAAATCTTTAGACGTTTCATATTCTTCTTCTAAAATTGGAATTCAATTAATAGCTAATGCTTTATTGGCCATAATTTGACTACTAATATATTCTGAAAAAGAAACACCACTTAAATCTGTATTTTTAATAATGGTATATTCAGTATATGCCATATGGATATTTGAATAAAATTCTTTAGTTATTTTTCCAGTATCTTTTAATGGACTATATTTTGTAAGAATACTATCTGCTCCTGGATTATCTGATTTAATTGCTTCTTCATCACTTTTGAAATCAAAACCATAAATAGCATTTTTATAAAAACCTAGTTCAATAAATTTAGCTTTTTCTTCAGAATTTTTTCCATCAAGTAAATAAGCATTATCATTTTTTTTACTTTTTACTATTTCATTACCATTATGAATGATTAAATAATTATTATTTAATGATCTATTAATATATAGAGCAGTAGGAATTGAATATAAAGCGGCAAAAGTAAATCCTAAACCATAAATCATTTTAGTTATTTTTTTCATATTTGTTCCCTCCTTTTGAATAATATTTTGTTTCACTAGTAAAGATTTGGATTGCACCATAAAGGTCACCGACACCATCTTTGTAGTTAATCATAAATTTATTTCATTTTTCTTCACTCGAAAAACCATTTTCGGAGTAAACAACATTTTTTAGGAAAGTATATTCACTAGAATCTTTTGTTAAGTCTAATGGTGAAGTAAATTCTTCTTTATCACCATATTTTTTGATAAAGTTTTTATATTCCATTTTTTTATTAAAGAAATTAGTAAACATTTCAAGTGAAGTAGTACGATAAAGTTGTTCTTCAAGATCTTGCATTGTAATTTCATTTTCTGTAATAACATCTGTTCAATCAGGATATTCTGGATTACTAATTAAGTTAATTCCTTCTTCGTAAGCTGAATTAAGAATTAAAAATTCATAATTATCATTAATTCAAGTATTAAAGTCATTTCATATACCATAAAGATTTTCTTCTTTTGAAACATCAGGAGCTTTAAATGCTACATCTAAATCATGAGTTACTAAATTTTGAGAATACTCTTCTTTATAATTATTTTTTTCATCATCAAAATTGAAACCGTTCATTTTTAAAAGATGTAAACCATCTGTTTCAAAACCAATAATAAATTTATTATTAGCAGTTGAATCTATTTCTGTGAAAGAAATTTTTGCTTTTTCTGAATCTGTGCTATTTGCAAATTGTTTTAATGCTTTGTAAGAATCACCTTCAAATGTTTTAAATAATGCAGGATTATCTTCTTTTAAAGTTTCAATATCACTTGCTTTAGAAAGAAGTTTTAGTTCATTATTGAAAAATTCTTTTAATCCATCAGTATCTCCAGTGAGGATATCATTACTCATAAGAGCATCAAGAAGTAATACTTCTGTTTCATTTGTATCTACAGTTGGTCCTGGATCTGGTGCAGGATCATCGTTAGTAATTTCATAAGAAGAATGACTTAATTCCGGTGTAGGACCTGGATCTGGTTCTGGAGTAGTAATTTCTAAATTGTTTAGTTTTACTATACCACTATTTGTAGGATTTAATATTTTTTCAAATCCTTTATCAAGTTTATCTTTAGAAAAAGCATCAGAAAGATAAAATAATTTTGTTAAATCTTCTGAAGAAGCAAATGTTAATGGATGTTTACTTTCTATTTCAGAGTCTTCTAAATTTATAATTTTGTGAGTTTTATCAAAATCAGTAATTCTAAATGGAATTATTCCTTCATCAAAATTAATTGGTTTATTATATTTAATATAAAAATCTAATAGACTTTCAATGTTTACTTCATTATCTACATCACCTTTTTTAATAACACGATATTTTTTTGAAGTATCACTCCCAAGATTTGAACTTGAAAATTCATAACCTTTATTATTACTTACTTGTTTTGTTGCTGCAGTTAAATGCGAACTTCCACTAAATGCTTCTAAAATTGAATTTTGTAAAGAATCATTTACTAAACTATCACGGTATTGATCTTCTCCACCTTGAGATGCAATAGAGAATCCCATTCCAACTAGTTCTTTATCTCATTCATCTTCTCAATTTTTTCCTTCAGATTTTCTTAAATCTTCTTTTTGAGTATCGATTTTATGATTAGCACTTCTTAGAGCTCTTTCTTTTGCATCTTTTGATTCACTAGGAGTCATTAAAAGTCTTCCTTCTTTTCCTAATGTATCATAAGTATAGATAGTAGCTCTATCTTTTAAAATGTTTTCAGTATTAGTGATTTTTGTTTGTTTTGTTTCTGAAGATTCTATTCATTTATTTAAATCATCAAAATTTCAAAACCCTGCACCATTATCTTCTGATCCAAAAACACCAACACCGGCAATTGCAAGAGAACCTACAATTATTCCTGTGATTAATAAAGCAACAATGAATGTTATTACAGAAATTTTTATAATTTTCTTTTTCTTTTCATCTTTTTCAAATTCTTTATCAATATCTTTATAATTATTTGGTTTAGAAGCTTCTTTTTTATCTTTTTTATTTTTTTCTTCTTCTTTGTCAATATCCAAAATAATTTCAGGTTTTTCTTCTACTTCTTTATCTTTTTTTGTTTTATTAGAAGCTAAATTATCTTTTTCCTTATTAGTGTTATTTGAGTTTTCTTTATTATTGAACAAATCTTCTTTAGGGTTATCTTTCTTTCCTAAAGTTTCTTCAATACTTTTTGAATTATTATTTTTACTTTCTATATTTTTATCTATGTTTAAATCTTTTATGGGGATGGCTCCTTGATTATCTAAATCTGTATTTAATTCGAGCTCTTTTGTTCGTCTTTTTTCACTCATAATATGTTTATTATAATAAATTAATGGAAATAAAAGATTAATAATACATAAAATATTTTCTTTAGAAGAAAAACGTTGGATAAGAATATAATTTAAAGAAGTAATTAATAAAAATTTTTATATTAAATAATAGAAAGAAAAAATAGATAAATGTTAGAACTAAATACTAAAAAAGTATACTTAAATGAAAAAGAAATTGCTTCTATGCAACCAAAAATTAATTTATTATTTAAAAATAATCTTCTTAACAAAGAAGGTATTGGAAATGAATTTATGGATTGAATAGATTATCCTGAAACTGTAAAAGAAGAAGTGATTCTTGAACTTGAAGAAAAAGTAAATCAATTAAAAACATTAAAAGTAAATCATTTACTTGTAATTGGAATTGGAGGATCATTTTTAGGAGCACAATCTGCAATAGATTTTCTTGAAGGAAAATTAGCTTCAAGAGATAAAGTTCTTTTTATTGGTACAGATATGTCTTCTTCATATTATTCTCAAATGGAATCATTTTTAGAAAATAAAGAGTATGCAATTTGTGTAATTTCAAAATCAGGAGGAACGCTTGAACCTTCACTTGCTTTTAATTTTTTTTCCAATAAATTAAAAGAAAAACATGGTTCAAAAGCAAATGATTATATTGTTGCAATTACTGGAAATAAAGGAATTTTAAAAGACTTTTCAACCCAAGAAAAAATTACTTCTTTTGAAATACCTAATGGAATTGGTGGTCGTTTTTCTGTGATGACACCAGTTGGAATGTTTCCGATGATTTTTGTTGGTATAAACGTTCGAGAAATGTTAGAAGGAGCTAAAGAAGCAAAAAGATTTTTGTTAAAAGAAAGTTCTCTTGAAAAAAATACTGCTTTAAGATATGCTGTTATAAGATTTCTTTTAAATCAAAATCAAAAAGATAATCAATTAAAAATTACTCATGAAATTTTTACTACATATGATTATGATTTAGAAATGTTAGCGGAATGATGAAAACAATTGTTTGGTGAATCTGAAGGAAAAGTTTCTACTAAAGGAATTTTTCCTCTTTCAGTTCATTATTCTAGAGATTTACATTCTTTAGGGCAAATAATTCAAGAAGGACCAAAAACATTTTTTGAAACAACTTTAATTGTAAAAGATAATTCTCAAAAACCAATTACCTTTATTAAGGATATAAATGATGGAATGAAAATTAATTATTTAAATCATTTAACTCTTGAGGAAATTAATCAAAAAGTTTTTGAAGGTGTTTTAGAAGCACATTATCAAGAAGGTGGAATTTCTAATATAATAATTCAATTAAAAGAAAAAACACCAAAATCATTAGGTTATTTATATTATTGATTTTTTATTAGTGTTACAATTTCCGGATACTTATTAGATATTAATCCTTTTGACCAACCAGGGGTAGAAATTTATAAAAAAAACATCAAAAAAAATCTTTCTGATTAGGAATATTTGTTAATGAATTATATGGGTGTAAATTATTTCTCTTAAAATAAGGTTATAATTGGTAGTATATGAATACTATATAAAAAATATTTTGCTATTTCCTTTAGATAAAAGGTTAAACATAGTAAAACATAAAAATACAAAATAGGTATATGAGGAAAACATGGATAATTTTGAAAATGAAATTAATGTTCAAAAAGAAATAATTTCTACTGCCAAAAAACATAAAAAGTTTTTGAAAAAACGTAAAAGAAGTGTAAATGATCATGATTACTTTTTTCCACTTATTGATGGAAGAAACCAAATGATTAATGAAACTTATGGTTTAAATGGTTTAAAAGGTAATGAAATTGTTGAAGAAGAACAATCAATTATCAAAGAAGAACAATCAATTGTTGAAGAAGAACAATCGAAAGAACAATTGATTGTTAAAGATAATAAAACAGATGAACAAAATCAAAATATAGTTCAAGTTGATGAACAAAAAAAAAAAGTTGTTAAAGAAACTGAAGAAGTTGAAGAAGCAGATGAAGTTGAAGAAACAGATGAAGTTGAAAAGACTAAAGATATAGAAAAAGTTTTATTATTTACAAGTGATACACAAGAAGATAAACAAAATGTAGACGATGTAGATGAAGAAAAAACAAAAACTATTGAACAAGAATCAAATCAATTTACTATGAAAAATCCTAGGGATACAGAATTTGATTTTAAACAAGAAGAAGCAACTGTAACCGCTAAAATAATTGATAGTGATAGAGTTTTTGAAATAGAAGCAATTGAAAGAGTTGAAGCTGAGCAAGAAGAAAGTTTAGGTTATGATATCGAGGCAATAGAAAGAATTTCACAAGAAGAAATTCTTTCAGAAGATAATCATGGACAAAGACAAGATGAAGAAGATTTTATTTCTGAACCAGAAAATATTATTTATGGTTTAAAAAGAAAAGAATTTTTAGAAAAAGAACAACAAGATTACATTGATTCATTAGGTGATACAGTTATTAATATTCATGATTTACATAAAGAATATGGTAATAAAAAAGTTTTAAAAGGAATTAACCTAACTATTAGAGAAGGTGAAAAAATTTCTATAGTTGGTGCTAATGGGGCTGGTAAATCTACATTAGTAGAAATCATCTCAATGATTAAACCAATAACTTCAGGAAAAATTGATTATGCTTATGGAACATCTAAATCAGATATTTCTAAAAATATTGGAATTCAATTCCAAGAAGCAACTTATCCATTTTACTATCGTACTATCGATATTATTAAATTCTTTTCTGATGCAACAAAATCAAATCTTTCTAAATCCGACATTGAACAATTAATGGTTGATTTTCAATTAGAAGGAATGGAAAAAATGAGAGCTTCTGCGCTCTCTGGTGGACAAAGACAAAGACTTTCTATTTTATTAGCAGTGTTGAACTCACCTAAACTATTAATTTTAGATGAATTATCAAATGGTCTTGACGTTGAAGCAAGATCCAAAATTAAATTATTCATTAAAGAATATCTAGAAAAACATAATTCAACAATGTTAATGGTTTCACATAATCCTGAAGAAATTGAATTTTTAGCTAAAAGAATGATCATTATTTATGATGGAAAAATTTATAAAGATTTAGTAATTAAAGATGTAATTCTTCAATGGGGTTCTGTTGAGAAATATTTAGATTATGTTTTCTTAGAAGAATTTAATAATATTGAAGGAAAATCAATTAATTTTGAAGAAAACATAAATAATATTTTAAAAGAAGAAAATACTAAGGAGGTAGAATAATGGGAGCTATATTAAAAAATCAATTTAGAACTTTTTTAAGGAATCCCGGTTCAATGTTTATGTTCATTTTTCCATTAGTAATGGTGGTTACATTGATTTCAGTAGTTAATGCTACTCCAGGAACTGGTCAAAAAGAATTAATGGCAATTTATGCATCGCTATTAACTATTGGTGTGATGTCAGTGGTTAATACAAGTTTTGGCGCTAATTTTATGGAGTTAAGAACATCAAGTTTAATTAAAAGATTAGGAACTACTCAAATAACAAAACCTCAATTATTAATGGGATATGTTTTATGAACTATTTTTCAATCATTTCTTGAAATTGTATGAGTTACATTTCTAATGTTATTCTTTACTTCATGAACTCACTCACTTATTGATATTTCTTTATTTAAAGGAGCATCAATTGATTGAGTTGGGGTAATTTATGGAATTATTTTATTAATTATAGTTTCATTTATGACAACATTTTTCTTTATTTCAATTGCTCCAAATAGTGAATCATACCAATTATTATCATTACTATACTTTTTTGTAGTTCTGTATTTTGGTGGACTTATTTTTTCATTTGCTAACATTGAATGAATGAATATTTTTTCATTATTACTTCCACAAACATATTCTGCACACTTTATTACAGGTGCATTTAATAGTGGAAATTATGATGTCATAATTAATGGTGTGCATCAAAAAATTAGTATTTGGGATTTTAGGAATTGAAGCGACGGATATATAAAAGTAGGAGCATCTTCATTAAATTTAATTATGCCGATTGTTTATACAATTTTAATCATTCCAATAGCAATGAAAAAATTTGAATTTGATGCATAAAAGGAGGGAATATGTCAAAAGATAAAAAAGATAAAAAAAACAAAAAAACATTATTACAAAAACTAAGATTAATGTCTACACATTTTGATACACAAAATGGTGTTGGTGATGATGTTTTAATTGATATAAGAAATTTAACAAAGAGTTATAAGTCGAAAAAAGTACTTAAAGGTATAAATCTTACAATTAAGGAAGGTGAACACTTAGCTATTCTAGGACCTAATGGTGCTGGAAAAACTACTCTTACTGAGATTATTGCAACAATTAAAGAACCAACTGAAGGAAAGATTTACTATTCTTTTGGTGACAAAAAGAAAAAAATAACTTCTAACATTGGAATGCAATTCCAAGATTCTTCTTATCCACCAACTTACAAAGTAATTGATTTAGTTAATTTCTTTGCTAAGAGTGGAAGAAATAGTTTAAAGAAAGAACAAATTAATGAATTTTTAGAAATCTTTAATCTTACTAAATTTAAGTCATACCATGCTGATTCATTATCAGGTGGACAAAGACAAAGATTAAATATTTTACTTTCATTATTAAATTCTCCAAAGTTATTAATTTTAGATGAACTTTCAACAGGATTAGATATTGATTCAGTTGAACGTGTTCAAAAATATATTATTGATTATATTGCTAAAAATAAAATTACTTTAATTTTAATTTCTCATGATCCAGAAGAAATTAAAACATTAACAAATAGAATAGTAATGTTAGATCGTGGAATTATTGCTGAAGATAGAACTATCGAAGATATTAATCAAGAATTTGGAGATGTAGAAACCTATTTATTTGATTTCTTTGAAAAGAAAGCTGCAAATAGACATCATTATGATATCTCAGAGGATTTTGATTTTAAGGAATATAAACCAAAAAAACAACCGACAACAAATTATGAATATTTAACTTATATGGAAAACAAAAGAATTTTTGATGCTAAAGAACAAATAAAATTCTTGAAATGAAAAAAATCATTAGAACTTGAAAGTCTTTATCAAGAAGAACTTGATAATAAAGCTAAAGAAACTAATCGTTATCTTGCTAAACAAGTCGCTATAGAAGATGAAGATTTTGAAGAAGGAAAAAATTATATTCCTAATGCTGAAAAAGATGATTTCTTAATTGTTGATAACATTACTAAAAAATATGGAAAAAAAGAAATCCTTAAAGGGGTTAATTTTAAAATCAAAAAAAATGAACGTGTTGCTATTATTGGTGCTAATGGTGCTGGAAAAACAACACTTACAGAAATTATTGCAACAATTAAAGATGCTACTAAAGGAAAAGTTTATTATTCATTTGGAAGAACAAAAAATCAAATAACTTCAAAAATTGGAATGCAATTCCAAGATTCTTCTTATCCGGTAATGTACACAGTTAAGAATTTAATTTATTTCTTTGCACGTGCAAATCATACTTCAATGTCTACATATGAAATTCATAAAGCTTTAAAGATTTTTAATCTTTATAAATATAGAAATCATATTGCAGATTCATTATCTGGAGGACAAAAACAACGTCTTAATGTTTTAATTACTTTAATAAAAAATCCTAAATTATTAATTCTAGATGAAGTTTCTACTGGTTTAGATATTGAAGCAGTAGAAGAAATTAAAAGTTATATTTTAAATTATCTTACTAAATATGATTCTACTTTAATTTTAGTTTCTCATAATATTAAAGAAATTGCTGATATGACTGATAGAGTAATCGCTTTAAAAGATGGAGTAGTCTATCGTGATGTTCTTATTAAAGATTTACGAAAAGAATATAATCTTGATCGTTCATATAATGCTATTAAACGTCTTACAGAAGAATTATTCTCAGATGAAGTAACATCTTTATTAAATGAAGAAGGTAAAATTGAAAAAACTTCTGATCTTATTATTGATAATTTCGCATTTAAAGATTCAACTACAAGTGAAGATACTATAGTTGAAAATGATAAATTAACAGAAAATATTATTCAAGAAACTAAAGAAGAAGATACACAAGAAGAACACACTCTTGAGTTAAAAGATATTTTAGATGAAGAAGCATTTAAAGATTTCCAAGAAGAAGCTGCTGATGATATTGATAGCGAATTTGTTACTAATGAAATTGACAGTGAAACTGAAACTATTGAAATGTTAGAAGCGGAAGTTGAAGAAGATGAAGAATTAGAAATCAACGAAGTTATTTTTGATAAAAATAATGATGTAGAACAAACTAAAGAAATTGTTCTTAATGAAAATGAAAATACAAAAGCTCAACTTGATGAAATTCTAGCAGAAATTGATGAGACAGATAAAACTCTTAAAGAATTAGCAGTTGAAGAAGATGAAGATACTGAGTTTTATACTATTGAAACAATTATTGGTAATAATGATTCTGAAGAAGATGAAGAATTTTTAACTTTAGAAACAACTTATGAAACTATTAAAGTAGAAGAAGAACTTCCAGAAGAAACTCAAGAAGAAACTATTAAAGTAGAAGAAGATAATGAAGAAGTTGAAACAATTGAAGAAGAGTTTGTAACTAAAGAATTTCAAACAGAAGTAATTCTTACCAAACCGTTAAGGGAAGAAGAAAATAGTGATGAAATTATTATTAATGAAGTGGTAATGACTTCAGAAGATTTAATACCTAAAAAACTTGAATCAATTGAAGAAGAAATTATTGTTGATGATAAGTTCGAAAATTTATTTGATGAAGTAATCATTGAAGAAGAACCATTATTAAATCCTAAAAAGGTTTCAAAAAAAGAAACTCCAACTAAGTTATTAGAAGAAGATATTTTAATCGAGGAAGAAATCTTTATTGACGATCCAAAAAACAATAATTTTTATAATGAAGAAGATAGTACTCAAACAATGGAAATTATTGAATTCGAACCTTTAAAAAGACCTAAAAAAACTTCTTTTGTTTATCAAAAAAGAGATTTAGTTCGTGAAGTTAGGGAAGAAAAATTTGCTAATCGTCCAGATAAAGCAAAATTAAAAAAATCTATTGAAAGAATTAAAAATAAACGTTTAAGAAAACCTCTTAATGAAGAAGAGTATCGTTTAAAACAAGAAGCACAAAAAGCAGAGATGGCTTGAAAAATTGAAGAAGCTAAAAAACTTGCTAAAGCAAGAGCAGAAGCAGAAGCAATCAAAAAAGCTGAAGAAGCAAAAAATTCTTCTATTATAAAAGAAGAAAAAGATAAAGCTAATGAAGCTAAAGAAAAAGAAAAACTTATCAAAGCACAAGAAGATGCTGCTAAAGTTGCTGCAGATAAAAAACTTGCTGAAGAAAAAGCAAGAATAGAAGCAAAAGCATTAGTTGAAAAACAAAGACTTGAAGAAGAACGTCTTAAAAAACTTGCTAAAGCAGAAGAAGATAAAAAAACTCTTGAGGAAGAAAAAGCAAAAGAAGAAGCAAAAGAGTTAATTGAAAAACAAAGACTTGAAGAAGAACGTCTTAAAAAACTTGCTAAAGCGGAAGCGGATAAAAAAGCTGCTGAAGCAGCAAAAGCAGAAGCTGAAGAAGCAAAAAGATTAAGAATTCAAAAAATTAGAGAAGAAAAATTCTTAAGAAAACAACAACAACGTGAGGCAGCTAAATTAAATCCTGAAAACAATAAATCTAAAGGTAAAAAAGCTGCTAAAGATGCTAAAAGAGCAAAGCTAGAAGCAAAAAAAGCCAATAAAGAAGAAATTGGTTTTAAAGAATATCACAAACCTGTTGATAAAAATTGAAAACGCAAAAAATAGCTATTTTAAAAAATAAGGAGAAATCACATGCGCGCACTATTTATATTGCAAATGAAATCATTTTTTAAATCTGCAGGATCAGTATTTACATTCGTACTTCCTTTAGTTTTATTAATTATTTTAGGGTATACTATTCCATCTGGATGAATTATTCCTTCTGTAATATCAATCGGAATTCTTTCTACAGCGTTGTTTCAATTTGGAACATCACTAGAAGAAATTAAAAGAACAGCTTTTATGAAATCTGTTGGATTAACTAAATTAAATAAATTTACAACATTTATTACTTTTTTACTTTTTACTTTAATTGTTACAATCTTAGGAATTGTTTGATTATTATTTTGATCATGATTTCTAACGGTTCCAGTTCAATTTTTAGCAGAGGATTGAGGTTCGTTAGCTCCAACTATTCCACCAATACTTACACAAATGCATTGAGAAAATGTTCAATGAGGGAATGTAGTTTATTCATGAATTATTAATATTACTCTTTCCTTTTCAATTGCCTTTTTCTTTCTTGCAATTTCTAATACTTCGGAATCATATAACTTTTTATCAATTGGTTATGTTTTTGTAGTTCTCTTTCTTGGAGGAGTATTGTTACCTCACTTCTTGATTACCTTATCAAGACCTGAAAGTGGTAAAAAATTATGAATTGAATACGCTTCATTAGTTGTTCCACATTATTGAATGAATGGTTTTTCAATTCCAGCATTTGGAGGGATTTCAGATCAATTAAGACCAATTGCTAATTTTCTTCAAGAAATTTTCCCTGATAGTGATAATACTATTATTAATAATATTATTAATTATCCTGCTCTTCAACCAGTGTGAGGAACATCAAAAGAACAATTAGAAAATATTATTTTACCATTGGTGTTTACAGGTATCTTTACAATACTAGGAACAACTTTCCTTAAATGATAAAAGAAAGGTAATTTTTACATGACAAACGATAAAGCATATAAAAAATATAAACGTAATAAAAAATTAAAGAGTGGGATGTTTTGAGGGGTTACAATTGGAGTTATTTTATTTATTGGTTTAATGGTAACATTACCATTGATTTCTTTTACTTCTCTAGAAAAAGCTAGAGAAAATTTAAAAACTCAAGTTTTAGAAGATATTAACAATACAAGATTATTACCGCTGATTGATAAAGAAAAAGTAAACGATAATCAAAATACAATTGATGATATGTCAACTTCAGACTTTTTAACTACCTTAAGTTATGGTGATGATCACGCTTCACTTCAAGATGCGATTAATGCTAAAGAAACAGCGATGAATTTACAATGATATCAAAATATAGGAGCTATTCCTTTTCTATCAGATTTATTAGTTAATACTATACCAAATATTGATTTTTCAAGTAAAAAATTACCTATAGAAATATTAACAGGAATATTAATAACAGCAAAAGAATATATAATGAATGGAATTGATAACAATAATATATTTTTATCTGCTCCTTATATTCCTGAATTTCTAATGAAAAAAATCAAGGATTTAATTGATAAAAATATAGTTAATGAAGAACTTAAAAAAATTTTAAAAGATTTTATTGATAATTTAAATGATTTTTTAAAAAATTTATCAAATAATTTACCAGGGCTTGCTAAAGTTACTGCTAAAGACGGTTGAAACCCCAAAAAAACAAAAAAAAATGTTATTTCTTTTAATAAAGAAAAAGAAAATAGTGATTGATTACAATCTTTAAATTATGCAACACCAAAAGGTGAGTTTGGAAATAAAAAAATTCCTATTTTTTATAATAGTAAAAAAATTACTATTAATGTCTCAAAAACAATTATTTTAGAATTTACACAACAAAACGTTGTTGATTCAAAAACAACTAATGGTAATTATTGATGAAATCATGATTTATCTAATCCAGAATTATCTTTTGATTTTGTTGATGATACTCCTGATGAAAAAATTTCAGCATCATATCAAGAAAATGATAAACAATCAATAATTTCTCAAGAAAATTTTTCATTAATTTTTTCATTAAAAATTTTTACTATTATTTTCCAATTTAAAAGTTTATATCGTAGTATAAATCAAATGTTTATGCTTAAAACATATTATTATTCTAATTTAGCAAAAATTGGTCATAGTAGTGAAGAAGAAAATCCTTTTGAATTTTCTAATCTTTATTATGTTTTAAAAACGTATTTAAATCATTTAGTAGAGTTAAAAGTAGAAAACGATGCTAAGATATTAGGTGAACCTTTAGATACTCTTAATCCACATAAAGATCCACTTATTGCAAGTCCTTTAAGATCGTTATATGATTATATTTATCGAGAATTTGATTGAAAAAGTGCTTTTAAACAAATTGGAGCTAATGAACTTGATAAATCAGGAACTGCTAAAGAACAATTAGATAAAGTTATGGGATTTGATAAATCTGATGTAACTTTAATTGATGATAATTTAGATATGTCATTTAATACTTTTTATATCATTATGAATAAAACTCATTTATTACTAGATGATTCATTTAAAGATATTAGAACTAATTTATTAAATGAAGCAATAAATTATGTTTCTATAAGTAAAATTCCTTATGGAAATTTTGATAATTAAATTTTTTTAAAGTAAGTTTAGATAAATATTTTTCCACTCGTGTACAATCATGAGTGGTTTTTTATTTATTAAATTAAAATAAAAGACAATTAATAAAAAAGATTAAAGCCATAGCAAAATTAAATACTATTCTTCAATAAAAAAAAGAGTAGTATTTTTTTGTTAATTAAAAGATCAATGAATTAAAGATTTAAAAGCAAAACTTAAAGATTCAAGATATTTATGAAGAATTAATTTGCAAATAAAGACACTAAAAAGAAATTCAATGAAACCTAATACTTCTTTAAAATTAACTTACATTAAAACTAAAAGGTGGTTAAACATATTTTGCAGTTTTAGATAGTTTTAGAATTAAATTATAGATTTCGTTATGAAAAAATTAATGATACTGAATTAACAATTAAAAGTATCTTATAAGAAGATATTTTGTTAAAAAAAAGAAAAAAATTAAATTTTTTCAATTGAGCATTCAAAAGATTTTAAATTAACTTAAAAGATTTTGAATGGTTACTACTTTTATTGTGGTAGTTTAATATTAATTTTTAGTTAATTATTAAGGTTAAAATAAAAGAGATTAAAGAAATGACTTGAAAGACAAAATAAGTTAATTTAGATCATTTAAACAATAGATGAAACTAATGAATTAAACAAATTGTATTTTTTACAAAGTAGCTATTTTATTTACAAAATTTTAATCGTTTAATTACTTTTTTTTACTTTTTTTAAAAAAATAAAAAAAATTTAAAAAAAATTTTTTTTAAAAAGGAATTATGTATATAATAATAATAGTCTGAAAGTAATGTAAGATAAAAACCAAATCAACAGGTCCAATAACCTATTATTATGGAGGGGTAGCGAAGTCTGGCTAAACGCGACTGACTGTAAATCAGTTCCTTCGGGTTCAGGGGTTCGAATCCCTTCCCCTCCACCATTAATTGGCCTGTCGCCAAGTGGTAAGGCACATGATTTTGGTTCATGCATTCGTTGGTTCGAATCCAGCCAGGCCAGCCAATTATGGTCCCTTAGCTCAGTCGGTAGAGCAACTGGCTTTTAACCAGTGGGTCGAAGGTTCGAGCCCTTCAGGGATCACCATTTATGCCCGAGTGGTGGAATTGGTAGACACGTGGGATTTAAGCTCCCATGACGTTTACGTCGTGTCGGTTCGAGTCCGACCTTGGGCACCAAAAGTAAAGTAAATAAGTTGTAAATAAATATTCGTTAAGAATATTTTTTTTATTTCAAAAAGAAAAAATTTAAAAAACTTCTTTCTTTTTGAAATAAAAAAATATATTATAGGTTATCATTTTATTGTATGAAAGAAAATAACAATATGCAAACAGATATGAAACAATCATTTAGTAGTGGTTTTGGTTTTAGAACTAAAGCACTTATTAAGTTTCCTTTACTTTTGATGCTATCAGTAATTCCTTTTATTATCTTTATGTCAGTTCCGGCATTAAGTAAGGAATTAGGTGATGGTGCAAAATGAGGAATTAGTATGGGAGTATTCCTCCTAGATATAATTATTCTCTCAGTATTGAGAATTTTTTACAAAGAACAAATAAAAATTGATATGTATCCTTCAGCAATTTCCATGACTTGATTTTGGATTGCTTGATATACACTAGCTTCAATTGGTTATTGAAGAATATTAGTGAGTCTTATTTTTTATTTTGTTATGTATGTAGCAACATTGATTTTAACTATCGGTATTGTCTTTTACGTTCAAAAAAGAAAAGTAGAAAAAGTCATGGATGAGTTAGGAGAAACTTTTGTAGAAGGTGAAACTAATCAATTTTTTGAAGAAATTCAAAAAAATATGAAAAACCAACAAGATGATCAAACTATGGGAAGTGTAAAAGAAAATTTAGATGAAATTCTAAGAGAACAAGGTATAGATATTGATTCTCTCGATAGAGAATTTGGAACTTTCTTTGAAGAAGCAGAAATTAAGGTAGAAATTAATATTGAAAATGAATCAGTTAAAATTGAAGATTTTTTAGATGAAGAAATAATTGTTCCTGAAGAAACAAGTAACAAAAATGAGGGAGTAGATAAAGAAACTACTATTGAGGATAAAAAAATTATTGATCAATAGAAATAGAATTATTTTAAGTTATGAAGCAAAAATATATAGACGTTCAAAAGTGATTAATAGAAAAAATTCAAAACAATGAATTTGAAAATGGACGCCTTCCCACTGAAAAAGAATTAGGGGAAAAATTTAAAATTTCTAAAATGACAGTAAGAAGAGTTTTTCAAGAATTAAAAATAATGAATTTAATTTATTCAATTCCTGGAAAAGGATTTATTGTTTCACCTTTTTGTGATTTTTATTTAGGAAGTTCTAAAGAACCAAAAAAATATGAAAAACAAATTTTTCCTACAAATGTAAAAATACCAAATTATTTGATAAAGGATAAAAGTCATTCTATTGACTTAACAAAACAAAATATCAATAATTGAAGTCCTTTTATTGAATTATTCTTTAAAGAAGATGAAGTAAAGCAATATTCAATAAATTGATATTATCAAGAAAAAAAACCAATTGATTTTAACATCTATAGAGATTTTGAAAAAATAGCTAAAGCATTTGAAGAAGATGAATCAATTAAGACAATTAAAATTGTTACTCTTGAATTAATTATTAAAAACGATGAAAGAGTTTTTAATTTTGATAAAAATCAATTAAATCAAATTACAGAAATTCCTGTTGTTTACGAATATTCGTTTTCTAAAGAAGGGATAATAAATAAGATTAAAATGGTAAGATTTTTTCCAAAAAATTTCGAAGTTTTAATTTAACTATTTAAAAAGATAAATAGTGGTTTATAATAATAATAAATATATAAATATTAATATATATAAATTAGCAAAAGAAAGGTATAACATACATGGCTAAAAAAATAGCAATTAACGGATTTGGTAGAATTGGAAGATTAGCATTCCGTACTCTTTGAGGACAAGAAGGGGTAGAAATTACTGCCATAAATGATTTAACATCTCCTGAAATGTTAGCTCACTTATTAAAATATGATTCAGCTCATGGAAACTTTAAAAAAGATTCAATTGAAGCAGGAGAAGATTTCATTAAAGTAGATGGAAAAGTAATAAAAGTTTTCGCTGAAAGAGAACCAAAAAATCTTCCTTGAAAAAATGAAGAAATTGATTTAGTAATTGAAGCAACAGGTTTCTTTGTTTCAAAAGAAGCATCACAAGCACATATTGATGCAGGAGCAAAAAAAGTTGTAATCTCTGCACCGGCTAAAGGTGATTTAAAAACAATCGTATTTGATGTTAATCATCAAGAACTTACTTCAGAAGATAAAATTATCTCTGCAGCATCATGTACAACAAATTGTCTTGCACCAGTTGCAAAAGTATTAAATGATAAATACGAAATTGAATCTGGATTAATGACAACTGTTCATGCATTTACTAATGATCAAAAAACAGCTGATTCACCACATCGTGATTTTAGAAGATCAAGATCAGCATCTCAAAATATTATTCCTACTTCAACAGGAGCTGCAGCAGCAATTGGATTAGTAATTCCTGCTTTAAAAGGTAAACTTGATGGAATGGCAATGAGAGTTCCAGTAATTACTGGTTCAGTAGTTGATTTAACTTTCAAATTAACAAAAGAAACTACAGTTGAACAAATCAATGCAGATATTAAAGCAGCATCAGCTTCTTCACAAGCATTAGGTTACACAGAAGATCCAATCGTATCTACAGATATTATTGGAATTGAATATGGTTCATACTTTGATGGATTATTAACTAAAAAAACTGGTACAGGTAAAGATGCAATTTATAAAATCATTACTTGATATGATAATGAAATGTCATATGTAAACCAATTAGTAAGAACAGTTAAATACTTTATTTCACTATAAAAGATTAATTGAAAATTTAAAAAAAGGAGTTGTAAAACTCCTTTTTTTAAATTAATTTCTATAAATGTATTAAAATATAATTAAATTAATTAAAATATAGTTAAATTAATATGAAAAAAAGAATATTAAATTTACAGTAAAGGAAAATTTATTCATATGATAAAAAATTTAAAATCGTTAAAAAATCTTGAAGATAAGATTGTATTAACAAGAGTAGACTTTAATGTGCCTTTTAATGATAAAGGTGAAATCACAGATATTACAAGAATTAAAGGAGCGCTTCCTACAATTGAATACTTAAGAGAAGCTAAAGCAAAAATAATTTTATTTTCTCACTTAGGAAGAATCACTTCTGAAGAAGATAAAAAAACAAAATCATTAAAACCAGTTGCAAAAAAACTTGCAGAAATTACTGGATATAAAATTATTTTTGTTCCTAAAAATCGTGGAGAATTAGTTGAAAAAGCAATAAGAATTTTAAAACCTGGAGAAATTCTAATGTTAGAAAACACTAGATTTCAAGATTTTGTTGATGGTAAACAAGTTAATTATGAATCAAAAAATAACGATGAACTTGCAACATATTGATCAAAACTAGGAGATGTTTTTGTTAATGATGCTTTTGGAACTGCACATAGATCGCATGCTTCAAATGTTGGGATTGCTTCTAAAATGGAAAACAAAGCAATTGGGTTATTAATGGAAAAAGAAATTAATTTCTTGGATAAAGCTGTTAAAACTCCTGAATCACCTTTTGTTGCATTAGTTGGTGGAGCAAAAGTTTCAGATAAAATTGATGTTATTAAATCTCTTTTAGAAAAAGCAGATAAAGTTATTATTGGTGGAGGAATGGCATATACTTTCCATAAAGCACAAGGTCTTTCAATTGGAAACTCTTTAGTTGAAGAAGACAAAGTTGAATTAGCAAAAGCATTACTATCAACATATAAAGATAAATTAATTGTTGCAGTTGATTCTGCATACACAACAGAATTTGCTGATAATGTTCCTGAATACGGAGATGAAGTTCCTGAAGGAAATATGGGATTAGATATTGGACCAAAATCAATTGAGTTAATTAAAAATGAACTTGAAAATGCTAAAACAATTTTATGAAATGGACCATTTGGAGTTACTGAATTTTCTAACTTCTCCAAAGGAACAAATGAAATTGCAATGACAATTGCTGAAAAAGATGATGTTATTTCTATTGTTGGTGGTGGAGATAGTGTTGCTGCTGTTGTTTCAATGGGACTTGCTAAAGAATTTAGTCACGTTGCTACTGGTGGTGGAGCATCACTTGAATATATTGAAGGTAAAGTATTACCGGGAATTAAAATTTTCGAAACAACTGAAGAAAAAAATTAGTTTAAGAATAAAGGAATAGAAAATGAGTAGAAGAAAATTAATTATTGGAAATTGAAAAATGAATAATGGGCCAATGGAAGCTCATCAATTTTTACATGATTTAGAAGACGAATTAAAAAATGAAAAAATCGCTAAAGATGTTGACTTTGCTATTGCAGCTCCATTTGTAGCATTACCATTTATGATTGGTCATTCTCATGAAGAAGGTAAAGAAGCATTTTATTTACCTTTAGCAGCACAAAACTTTCATTACGAAGAAAAAGGTGCCTTTACTGGTGAAATATCTTTAGATATGTTAGATCAATTGGGATTAGAATATCTTATTATTGGTCATTCAGAAAGAAGACAACTTTTTAATGAAACAGATGAAATTGTTAATAAAAAATTATTAGCAGCTTTAAAAACACAAATGACTCCAGTTCTTGCTTTTGGTGAAACTGAATCAGAATTTGATGCTAATAAAACAGAAACAGTTATTAAAAATCAATTAACTTCATCACTAAAAAGTGTTAAAGAAAATGAAATGGAAAAAATTGTTCTTGCTTACGAACCGATTTGAGCAATTGGAACTGGAAAAACTGCTTCTCCTGAACAAGCGCAAAAAGCAGTTGCTTTTGCAAGAACAGTAGTTGCTGAATTATTTAATAGTGATATTGCTGATAAAGTTATTATTCAATATGGTGGTTCAGTAAAACCGGAAAACGTTAAAGAATTAATGGGGCAAAAAGATATCGATGGTGCATTAGTTGGTGGAGCATCACTTGATGCAAAATCATTTGCTAAATTAATTACTTTTGATAAACAAAAATAAAGAGGGAAATAAAAAGTGCTTAAAAGGGACTTTTTTTTATAAAATTTATGTATAGATATAAGCAATTATTAATCGATTTAAGGAATTTTGATCAACAAACATTAGATGAACTAAGAGAAAAAAATCAAGATTTTTTTTACAATACAAGGAATCAACTAAAATATAAATTTTTACAAGAGGATTTTGGTGAAGAAACTCCTGATTTAAATTTAGGTGGATTAAGAAGAAATCTTTTTAAGTTTATAGAATCAACAGAAAGTTTTGATTTTTATTTACTAAAATATTTAAACACAAAAGTTTTTTTTGTTAAGAATGAAGGTTTTTTTCAACAAATGTTAGATTTAACATATATTAATTCAGATGATAAAATTTGAATTATTTTGAAAGATGATCTTTTAACATCAAAAAATCTTAATTTATTAATTAAAGAAGATAATCTAGTTGTCAACAAACAAACAAAAATTGCTGCTCAAAATATTTCAGTTTTTGTTAGTTTAAATTTTGAAAGAATTGAATTATGTGATTTCGATGAATTAGTACAATCATTAAAAAGATTTGTTTTTCATGGTTTTCATATTACGTTTTTTGATGAATAATTTAATGAATAATATAATAAAAAATAAGGAAAAAAAATGAAAAAACCAGTTGCTTTAATAATTATGGATGGAATTGGACTTGCAAAAGCATCATCTAAAAATGCTGTTAGTTTAGCAAATACTCCAACCTTAAATTATTTAATTAAAACTTATCCAAAACTACAATTAAGAACTGATGGAGAATTTGTTGGTTTACCAAAAGGACAAATGGGAAATTCTGAAGTTGGTCATTTAAACATAGGTGCAGGAAGAATTGTAAGACAATCTCTTTCTAGAATTGATTACGCAATTGAAGAAGATTCTTTAAAAGAAGCTGAATCATTAAATAAAGCTATTGCTCATGCAAAAGAAAATGATTCTGCAATTCATCTTTTAGGATTAATTTCTGATGGTGGAGTTCATTCTCAACTTCAACATATCATTGAACTTTATAAAATTTTAAAAGAACAATATGATAAAGTTTATTTACATGGATTTTCTGATGGTAGAGATGTAGGGCAAAAATCAATTAAAACTTACATTCAAATCTTAAAAGAAAATGATATTGAACTTTCTTCAATTGCAGGAAGATTTTATGCAATGGATCGTGATAAAAGATGAGAAAGAATTCAAAAAGCATATGACGTGCTTGTTGATAAAACTGCTCCTTCATATGAAAACATTGAAGAATATATTGATGCACAATATGAAGAAGGTATTTTTGATGAATTTATTCTTCCGGCTTTTGATAAAACTAAAGAAAACTTTATTAATGATAATGATGCAATAGTTTTTGCTAACTATCGTCCTGATCGTGCTAGAGAACTTTCTCATTATCTTTTAAAAGAATCAAAACTTTATGATTCTAATCCAGAAATTGAGTTGGAAAATATTTACTTTACAAGTATGACTTCATATGCAGGGATTGATGTTGATTTAGTTTTTCCTTTTTTAAAATTAGAAAACTTATTAGGAGATACTATTGCTAAAGCAGGTCTTTCTCAAATTAGAGGAGCGGAAACAGAAAAATATCCTCATGTTACCTTCTTTATGGATGGTGGGGTTGAAATTGATTTGGAAAATCAATTAAAAATTTTAGTAGATTCACCAAAAGTTGCAACTTATGATTTACAACCAGAAATGTCTGCAATTGAATTAACAGATAAATTAGTAGAAAATTTTGCTGATTTTGATGCTGCAATTATTAATTTTGCTAATGCTGATATGGTTGGTCATACCGGTTCAATGGAAGCAACAATTAAATCTGTTGAAACAGTTGATCAATCATTACAAAGAATTTACGATAAAGTAGTAAAAGAATTAGATGGAATTTTAATTGTTATTGCTGATCATGGAAACGCTGATGAAATGATTGATGAAAAAGGTGAACCAATGACTAAACATTCATTAAATCCTGTACCATTAATTATTACTTCTCATGATGTAGAAATTAAAGAAGAATTTTTAACTGGAGAAAAAATTGCTAAGTTAGCTAATGTTGCTCCAACAATGTTGAAGTTATTGAAACTTGAACAACCAGAAGAAATGGATGAAGAACCATTAATTAAATAATTATAAAAAATCACTTTTGATTGATAAAAATTAATATCAATAGTGTAAAATATAAATAGAAAAACATAAATATTAAAAAAAATAGAAAAAGGTTAACATTGATATGTCAAAAATAAAAGATATTTTCGCAAGAGAAGTTATTGATTCTAGAGGTAATCCAACGATAGAAGTAGAAGTAACTACAGAATTAGGAAATGTTGGAACTGCTATTGTTCCTTCAGGAGCTTCAACTGGAACAAGAGAAGCATTAGAGTTAAGAGACGGTGATAAAAATCGTTTTGGTGGAAAAGGTGTTTTAAAAGCAGTTAAAAATGTTAAAAACATTATTAAACCTCAATTAATTGGAATGGATGTTACAAAACAATATGACATTGATTACAAAATGATTGATATTGACGGAACAGAAAATAAAGAAAAATTAGGAGCAAATGCAATCCTAGGAGTTTCACTTGCTGTTGCTCATGCTGCTGCTAAAGATCTTTCAATTCCGTTATGAAAATATTTTAACTTACTTTCAGGTGGTGAAAAACCTTCTTTACCAGTGCCAATGCTTAATGTATTAAATGGTGGAGAACATGCTGATAATACAGTTGATTTCCAAGAATTCATGATTTTCCCATTAGGTGCTGATAATTTCCAAGAAGCATTAAGATGAGCTTCAGAAACTTTTCATGCATTAGCAAAATTACTTAATGAAGCAGGATACAATACTGCTAAAGGTGATGAAGGTGGATTTGCACCAAACATGAAATCAAATACAGAACCACTTGATTTTATTGTTAAAGCAATTGAAAAAGCCGGATATGTACCAGGGAAAGATATTTATATCGCAATGGATCCTGCATCATCAGAATTTTATGATGAAGATTCAAAAATGTATTTCTTAAAAGGTGAAAACAGATCACTTACTAGTGATGAAATGATTGATTACTATAAAGAAATGCTTAAAAAATATCCAATCGTTTCAATTGAAGATGCTCTTGCAGAACAAGATTGAGATGGATTTGAAAAACTTACTAAAGAATTAGGAAATGATTTCCAAATTATGGGAGATGATATTTTCGTAACTAACAAAAAAATTCTTAAAGAAGGAATTGAAAGAAAAGTTGGTAATTCTATTTTAATTAAAGTAAATCAAATTGGTTCTTTAACAGAAACTATTGAAACAATTAATTTAGCAAAAGAAAATGGATATTCATTCATTATTTCACATCGTTCTGGAGAAACTGAAGATACTACAATTGCAGATTTAGTTGTTGGAATGAACGGGAAACAAATTAAAACTGGATCAATGTCAAGATCAGAACGTGTTTCTAAATATAATCAATTATTAAGAATTTCTGAATCAGTTAATACTTTCCTAGGTAAAGATGCTTTAGGAAAAATTAAAGTTAAATAATTACATCGATTGATGATGGGGTTGGTATAAAGAAGATTTTGTGTGTTCACATTTTCTTCTTTTTGCTTATCCTAATAAAGGAAAACAATGAAAAAAGTAGCAATACTTACATCTGGAGGAGATGCTCCAGGGATGAATAACGCTGTAATTGCAGTAATTAATTCAGCATTTTCTAATGATATGATTCCATATGTTGTTTATGGAGGTTTTAAAGGTCTTGTTGAAGGTGAAATTAAAAAAGTTGAACCTAGTGATCTTAAAGCTATTAAACAAAATATTTCTCGTGGAGGAACATTTATTTATTCAGCAAGACTTCCAGAATTCAAAGAAGAAAAAGTTAGAGAAATTGCTGTTAAAAACCTAAAAGAAAAAGAAATTGAAGCCTTAGTTGTTATTGGCGGAGACGGTTCTTATATGGGAGCGGCAAAATTAACTAAAATGGGAATTAAAACTATTGGTCTTCCAGGAACAATAGATAACGATATTGCTTCTTCTGATTATACAATTGGATATTTTACAGCATTACAATCAATTACTAATGCAATTGAACAAATTCGTGATACTGCAGAATCTCATAATAGATGTATAGTTGTTGAAGTTATGGGAAGATATTGTGGTGATTTAGCAATTAATGCCGCAATTGCTACTGGAGTAGAAGTTTTATCTGTTCCAGAAAAATATCTTGAAGAAGAAGAAATTATTTCTCAAGTTAAACTTAGACGTGAAAAACATAATGATCGATCAATTATTGTGTTAGTCACTGAACATCAATATGATGTAGCAAAATTAGCTAAAAAAATTGAAGCTACTACTGGTATTGAAAGTAGATCAAGTGTTCTTGGTCACCTTCAACGTGGTGGTGTTCCTGTTTCAATGGATCGTGTTTACGCTTCAAGAATGGGAAATTATGCAATTAAACTCTTAAAAGAAGGGAAATATTCTCTCGCAGTTGGGATTATCAAGGAAAAACTAGTATCTTTTGATATTCTTAAAGCAGTGGAGATGAAAAACCCTTCAAGAGAAGGGTTAATTCAAATTTACAAAGAAAGTAAATAAATAAAGGGGAAAAAACAATGAATTTTAAAAATCAATTCAAAAAAAATATAAAGATTGTTGCAACTACTGGTCCAACATTTGAAACTGAAGAGATGATGACAGAAATGTTTAAAAATGGTGTAAACACTATTCGTTTAAACATGTCACATGGGGATTTTGAAGAGCATGGTAAACGTATTACTAATGCAAGAAAGGTTTCTAAAGAATTAGATTTACCAATTTCAATTCTTTTAGATACAAAAGGTCCTGAAATAAGAACTCATAAATTTGAAAATAAAAAAGCTGAATTCAAATTTGGACAAAAAGTTAAAATTTATACAAAAGAAGAAATCCTTGGAACAAGTGAAGCTTTTTCAGTTACTTATAAAGATTTACCAAATATCGTTACAAAAGGACAAAAAATTCTTTGTGATGATGGAAAATTAACTTTAGAAGTTCTTAAATCTGATCCAGAAACAGGAGTAGTAACAGTAATTTCTAAAAATAATCATTATCTTTCAAATAATAAAGCAGTTAATGTTCCAGGAGTAAAATTAACAATTCCGTTCATTTCTACAAAAGATCGTAAATCAATTGAATGAGGATTAGACAACGATATCGATTACATAGCTGCATCATTTGTTTCAGATGCTAAAGATATTGAACAAATTCGTAAAATCTTAGTTAAAAAAGGAAAAGAAGACGTTCAAATTATTTCAAAAATAGAATCATTACAAGCAATTGATAATTTAAATGAAATTATTGAAGCTTCTGATGCTATTATGCTTGCAAGAGGAGATTTAGGAGTAGAAATTCCTTATGAAAAAGTTCCTTTTTATGAAAAATTAATTATTAATAAATGTAAAACATTTGGTAAACCAATTATTGTTGCTACACAAATGTTAGATTCAATGATGGATAATCCAAGACCTACAAGAGCAGAAGTTACTGATGTTTATTATGCAGGAATTTCTGGTACAGATGCAACTATGCTTTCTGGAGAATCAGCTTCAGGTAATTTTCCAACTGATGCTGTCGAAGTAATGGCAACAATCAATAAAGAAGCAGAAAAAAACTTTGAATTTCAAACTGCTTATGAACAAGCATATACTTATGTGAAATCTGCTAATGCTGAAACTTCATATGCAGTAGCAAAACTTGCTCTAGAAGAAAACGTTAATTATATCTTCGCTCTTTCAACAAAAGGAAGATTAATTAAAGCACTTTCACAATTTAGACCTAAAGCAACTATTATTGGACTTGTAGACAATAAACGTTTAACAACACATTTTGGAATTTGATATGGAGTTTATGCAAAACAAGTAAAATCATTAAAAAATCTTTATGAAGATAAAGATGCAATTAAAGCAATTGCAAAAGAACTTGGTATTAAAGGTAAAATTATTGTTGCAACAGCAAAAGAATACAAATTAATCAAAGTTTAAAAACTTTATTTAAATCAAATTTAATTCTTAAAAACCAACCATTTTTATGGTTGGTTTTTTTATATATATATCTTGTTATTAAATTTAAACTATATTAAAAATTTTTAATATAAATAAAAAAATAGTGGTAGAATGAAAGTATATAGTTATACAGATATACAAAACAATAAAATAAGAAAGTTTAAATATGAAAAACAAAATATTATTTATTGTTGGTAGTATAGGTGCCATTACAGGTTCTCTTTTTATGAACACTTCTATAAGTACCTTACCATCATTAAATCAAAATATTAACGATACTAACGTTAATCTAGTTAAAGATCATCATCATGATGATGACGATGATCACGATGACGATCATCATGATAAATTTATGAATAGCATTACTATTAATGATGTTGTTTCTGGAACAGAAATGATTACTATTCATTATAGTATAGATACAAATGTAAAATATAAACATTGAAATTTTACTGTTAAAGATGAAAATGGTGAATCATTAAATGATAATTCAGTTAAAGATTTATCTCAAGGAGTTCTTCAAGTTGGAGAAGTAAATGATCCTTATAATACTTTTGATGCAGGAATTGTATATTCCGGTTGAACATTAACTGTTTCTAATGAAGATATCGATCATCATCATGACGACGATGATGATCACGATCATGATTGTGATAACCGCAATCATGATCATGACGACGTTGTTTTATCAACAACAGCAAATATTCCGGATTTTGAAGTTTCAGATGACACTCCAACTCCACCAATCCCTCCTGCTCCAACACCATTTATAAACTTTAGTGTAATAAATACAACAATTGAAGGACAAAGTGCTACATTCTTTTATGATTTACAAGTAGATTCTTCTCTTCCACTTAGTGAAATCGAAATTCAAGTTATCGATGAAACTAAAACAGTTACAGATATGGGAATTGCACAAGTTTTAGATGGAAGTATTCAATCTAATGAAATTCCTTATGGAACTCATAGTGGTTGAACATTAAAAGCTTTTGATATTAATGATACTGTTAATGTTAAAACAGTTGATATCCCTACTTTTGAAATTGATAATGCTCCAACACCGATAACACCAGAAATTAATAATTTAGTTGTTGATTCAGTGGAATCAAGTAATCAAAATGCAGTAATTAATTATCATTTAGATTCTAATATTGATGAAACTAAAATACAAATAGAAATTTTAGATCAAGATAATGTTGTTCAAGCTTCTGGAATAGATGCTTATCTTTGAGGAAGTATTACTGTTTTCGAATTAGAAGCAACTACATATGTTGGGTGAACAATCCAAGCAACATATTTAGAAGATACAACAGTTTATGATTCATCAGATATTCCTACATTTGAAATTTTTTTAGTAGAAAATTCTAATATTTTTTCTATTACAACTAAAAAAGCTAGTGTAAAAAGAAATAATTTAAATATTAAATATGATTTAGTAAATAATGATAATACTAATAAAACAAATGAAACAGTTATTATTCAAGTTTTAGATAATAGAGGTAAAATCTTAGCAATGGAATCAGACGTTGTTTCTAATGGAAAAATTACTAGTCATCTTAATTTAGATAAATATGATGGTTTAAATTTAAGAGCCATTGGTAGTCAAGGTTCAATTAAAGCTAATGACAAAATAAATCTTAAAGGTGGTAATTCTCTTTCAACAGGTGTAATTATTGCTATTTCAGCTACTGTTGCTGTAATTTTATTAGCTTTAATAGTTTTACTAGTTTTATTAATGAAAAGAAATAAAAGAAATCAAGAAATTGATTATTATTAATCTATTTTAAAAAATTAATCTTTTATATAGAAAAAAATAAGGTAATTTATTACCTTATTTTTTTATCTTATTAGACAATTTTGTGTTTTTAAATTAGTTTTAAAAGTGCTTTAGTAATTATTAAAAAGTTATTGATAAAAAACATATTTTGTATTAAATTTTTAATCTTTTAACTCTTAATTTCGTTATTCAAAATGATATAATTAATATAAGTTATTTAGCAATGTTTTAAACTATTTTTTATGTAGTTTGCTTTACAAATTAACTGGATATTTAATTAAGAAAGAAAACAAAATATGAAAAAGAGAATTATTTTTTTTCCATTATTATTAACTACTACACTTACTTTAATAAGTAGTAATTTTTTAGGTAATGAAAAAAATATTATTGGTAACATAAAAGAAAAAACAACAAGCATTAATGAAACTACAAGTGGTACAGTTAGAACAATCAAAGTTAATAATTATGATGATTGATTAAAAATAGATGATAAAGGTGTTACAAATGATACTAAAATAATCATTACTAATGATATTGATTTTAGTAATTTTAAACCTAAAGATACTTTAAATTTAATTTCTATTAATAATTATAATCTTGAAATCACTGGTGAAAATGCTAATGGAAAAGATTTTAAACTTTATAATAAACCTGTAAAATATGCTTTTGATCCAATTATTATTTCCAAAAATTTTACAGAAGGAATATATTTTCATAATTTAAATTTAGATGGCATGGGAACTATTTTTGATACTATAAAACAAGATTCATTTGGTCAT
>CAMZOE010000028.1 GCA_947330515.1 uncultured Mycoplasmataceae bacterium | reverse complement strand
AAACTTTTATCTAAGTTTAAAAGCAAATACTTTTTTTAAAATTGAATTTTATTTAATCAATGAGTAAAAGTAAAATTATTAGATAACTATTCAATTAAATATTTTGATTGCCTACTTTCACTATAATAGTTTACTTGTTTTGATAATAAAAAATACTACCAAAAGGTAGTATTTTTCTAAAGATAGTTAGAAACTATGAAATGTAATCGTCTATATCTTCTTTAACATATTTTTGTTTATTTTTTGATGATTTTAAAATCATTAAGATAGCTAAGATAATGATAATTAATAGAACTATAACACCTATAACAATACCAACAATGGCACCAGCAGATAGTCCATCTCCATCTTCACCTTTTCCTTCTTCATTAGTGGAAACTTTAATACTTGGATCAATTGTTGAAAAATCTCCTTTTTCACCATTAATTGACAATGTAAAGTTACTATATTCTGTTTCCGCTTCTAAATCAATTGCTTTTAAAGTAAATGTTTTTTCATCTTTAGCATTAGACGCTTCTGAATCTAATGTTAGTTTTTTATCATTTGATTTTAAAACAACATTATTAACATCAAAATCTTTGTAATCTCCGCCTGAATGAACTTTGATTTCAAATTGAAAACTATGATCTGCAATTTTATTTTTTAAAATTTTAAAACTGTTATCAATATATTCATTATCTTTTGGTTCTGGTACTGGGTCACCATTAGTTGTAATTGGATCAATTCCAGAATCATCTGCTAAATCAACATAATAAGAACCATCAGTTGAAAAAGTTAAATGATCATAAGTAGTTCCTTTTTTAAGGTTAATTGCTTTTGCATATATTGTTTCTGTATCAGGTTCATTTGCATTATCTGGAGCAGTTACTTTTTCTACATCAAATTCATTATCTCCATATTTAAAAGAAATATCTTCAAAAACAAAGTCTTCGTATTCTTCTCCTTGATTAATAACGAAATTAAATTCAAATGAATCTTCAGTAATTTTTTCTCCAGGAACTATGAAACTTTCTTCTTTATAAGGATTGTCATTATTTAAAGTATGAACAGAAGCAATATCTTTAGGTATATTTTCAAATAATTCATCTTCATCACCTTTATTTAGTGAAAGTTTAAAACCTTCATATTGAGTATTTGCTTGAAGATTTGAAGCTTTCATGGTAATTTTTTCAACATTATCATCAATATCTTCTATAGATACTTTACTCAAATCTGGTATTTCTTCAAGTGAAGTGTTTTTATTATTTATTTTTAATTTAACATTATCTTCAGCAGAAAAAGAATCATATCCTTCCCCTGTAAGAATATTAAAAGAAAAAACAAAACTGTGAGAAGTTGTTAAATTATCTTTTATTAAAAAAGTATTTTCAACATATTGATTTCTTTTTTTACCTTCTGCTATA
>CAMZOE010000027.1 GCA_947330515.1 uncultured Mycoplasmataceae bacterium | reverse complement strand
TTAGATTTACTTCTTGAAAAATCAAACAATAAATAAAACTACTTAAAAACACCTACTTAGCCTAGAATAGAAAAATTTCTAGTTTAAATAGGTGTTTTTCTTTATTACAATTTATTGTAATTTTATTCACTTATAGTTTTAATTGGTTTTTTATTGTTTTTTTTTTAGAAATTCAATAATTTCTAAAAGATCAAAATTATATAGTAATGATTCATGTTTGATAATTAAAATTTCTTTTTTAGAAATAGCAGTATATTCATGGTTTCTTTTAGTTCAATTAAGTGTTTCTCAGTTTTTAGCTTTTAAAAAACTTTCAGTTCTTAAATAATCCTTATTTTGAAAAAAACTATAAGAAAAATATGTATTTTGTAAATTTGCTCCTTCAAGATGAGTTCATTTTAAATCCGCTTCTTCAAGATGAGCACTTCATAAATTCGCACCTTTAAGATAAGTTCATTTTAAATCTGCTCCTTCAAGATGAGAACTTCGCAAATTCACACCTTCAAGATGCGCTTCTTCAAGATGAGCACTTTTTAAATTTGCTTTTTCTAAATTTGTTTCTTCAAGATGTGCTTCTTTTAAATTTACTCCCATAAAATAAGCTTCTTGCAAATTCGCTTTTTTTAAATAAAAATTTTTTCCAATTATGTCTTTCGTTCTTTCTCATGAAAAAAGTTTTTTTTCTTTTATATTTTTAATGATTCATTTAAAATTCTCTGGAGTATTAGTACGAAAAAGTAATTTTTCTTCTTCACTAATAGTATTTTCTTCATTACTAAGTATCATTGATATTTTAGTAGTAATTTTGCTTTTAATTTTATAAAGGTAATTAATAGGGAGTTTAATTCATTCTTCTTCATCATCTTCATTTTTTTTATTTTCTAAAAAAGCAAGATAATTATTTATATCTTCTTTAGCGGTTTTAAGAAATTCAAGATTATTATCTTTTTGTTGTTGTTTTTCTTTATGTCAATAATTAATTCTAAAAGAAGTTGTTGCACCAACTAATACTAATCCTGGTGTTAATAAAGTAGCAAATAAAGTTGAATTATCAGGAAAATCTTTTGCTCATAAAAAAGCAATAATCCCAGAAAGAGGAATAAGAATGATTCCAATAAGAAAAAATATAACTAACAATCATTCTAATCATGTAGGCATAGAACTTTTCCATTTTTTATGTTTTTTCTTTTTTATTTCAATTATTGGTGGTAAATTATTTTGTTTTTCTTTATTATCTTTATATAAATAATTTAAATTGTAATCAATTTTTAAAAAATGTAAATCCTTCTCAATGAAATTATCAAAAATTTTATTTCTCTCTATAATCCCATAATTATTTTTTGAGGTTTTTCATTCGTAATATTTTTTCTTTCAATTCTTATCAATGGTAATAATTTTTTCTAATATATTTTCTGCCGCCAAATCATTTCCTTGCTTTATATTTAAAACTCATAATCCTCAATATGCTTCTATATAATTATCATCAAAAGCAATTGCTTTCTTAAAAATATGCCTTACCTTATAAAGAAGTTTTTCATCTTTCATAAATAAAATTCCTTGATTATAATATACTTTTGCAAAATTATTATCAAGTTTTAATACTTTTTCAAACATTATTTTAGCTTCTTCAACTTTAACTTTTCCTTGGTTAGCATATAAAACCCCTAAATTAAAATAACTTTCTAATAAATTAGGTTGTAGAGCAATTGTTTTATTAAATTGCTCTTCAGCTTTTAGATAATATTCTTTATTTTCTTTTCCTTTTTTTGCATATAACGCACCAAGGTTGAAACATATTTCTATATAAGAATCTTCAAAAATAATTGTGTTCATTTTTTCTTTAGAGCTATTTTTAGTTTGTTTGATCACTTCATTATTTTCTTTAGAACTATCTAAACTTTGAAAATTATTAATATTTTTTTTGTATAAATTAAGAGCTACTTTAAATTTTTCTTCTGCTTTTTCAAATAACTCTTCTACTTCTTCAAATTTTGTTCGTTTTTTTAAAGATTTTTCATTTTCATTAATTCATTGATTTCTATACAAAATTCCTAGATTTTTATATGCTTCTATGAGATTAAGATTAATAGTTTTCTCAAATTCATCTTGTTTGCTTTTTGTATTAGCGGCTTTTATAAATTGTTTTTCTGCTTTTCTTTCTCTTCCTTGACCTGCATATAAAATTCCTAAAGCATTATATGCTTCTATATCACTATCATTAGAATTAAGCTTAATTACTTTTTTGAAATTATTTTTTGGTTTTACAAAAGAGATTATTGGTTTAATAATTATTTTAGATAAAAATTGTAAAAATGAATGATAATTTTTTACAAAAAAATATTGCAATGGAGAAAAAAATTTAAATCATTTAGATTTTTCTTCTTTTACGTATCACACCCCAATATTATATTGTTCTCTTGAATTTTTATTCTTCTTTGATTTCATATTTCACTCTTTTCCAAAAAATACTTAACTAAATAAATTTTATATGTAAATAGCATAAATAATATAATTTTCTATTAACTTTGAAAATATTATTTTTTAGTTATTTTTTATTATAATTTTTTTTTATTATAATTTTAATATACTATTAATTAAGGAGTAAAAAAATGAAACAAAAAAAATTAGAAAAAAAAATAAAAACAAAAATAAAAACAACAAAAGGAAAAATAATATTTGGATCAACAATATCCTTTATTAGTCTTGCTAGTATAGTATTTATTATAAATTTTATATCATTTATGGGTACTTCTAAATTTGGGAGAGTAGCACATGGAATTAATTTTTGAAATTCGGTAATGTTTCCAACTTTTATATGATCATTAATATTTGCTGTGATTATATTTATAATTGCACTTATATTATGGTTTACTTTAAATGATGATAATGAAATAACAACTAATCAACCAGGTAATATGCAAGATAACGGAGTAAACAATAATCCAATGATGAATAATCAACCAGGTAATATGCAAAATAACGGAGTAAACAATAATCCAATGATGAATAATCAACCAGGTAATATGCAAGATAACGAAGAAAACAATAATCCAATGATGAATAATCAACCAGGTAATATGCAAGATAACGAAGAAAACAATAATCCAATGATGAATAATCAACCAGGTAATATGCAAGATAACGAAGAAACAACTAATATCTAAAGATTAGTTAAAAAAAATTATCAATAAATAAATTAAAAAAACACACTACTATTTTAGTAAGTGTGTTTTTTTAATCATAATATATAATAGTTTTTCACAATAAAATACAATATTAAAAAATCAATAATAAATAGAAAATTTTATTATTGATTTTTTTATTGTTATTATCTTTTATTTTATTATCCTAACCATTCTTAAAAGATCAAAATTATACAATAAAGTTTCTAATTTCATAGGTTTAAAGTTGGTTTTTGAGAAACTTAATGTTTCGACTTCTATATTCAAAATTTCTACTTTTGAAATTGAAGTTTCATTGCTTTTTTTAATTCAAATGAGTGTTTTTCTAAATATTTTTCTTTTGATTCTTTATTGTTATCTTAACAATAATTTTTTTCGATAAACAGAATAAAAAGAAATAGCTTTTTTAAACATCTCTTTTGCTTTTTCGGTTTTTCTTACTTTAAAAAGAACGATAAGTGATTTCTTTATCATTAATATTCATCTCTATTATTTTCTTAAATGTTTTTTCTGCTTTTTTAGTTTTTTCTTGTTTAAAATATCAAACTCCAATATTATATTGATTTTTGATTTCTTTCCAACTATCTTTTTTCACTCTAACTCTCTTCTAAAAATCTTCTAAAAAATCAATAATTAATTTTTTAATTACAAAATTTACACTTTTATCTTTTTTCTTAAATATTTTAAATAAATTTAATTATATAAAATTAAAGTAAATTTAATGATAAAACATTTTTTACAAAACATTACTATAAAAAAAACTTGCCTGATTTAGTTAAAATTAGGCAAGTTTAAATTATATTTAAATTAATTAACTTTAAAATCTATAATAGATTTTGATTATAATATTCTTCTGCTTGTTCATCTTCTAAACGTTTACGTTTTTTAATTTGTAAAAGAATAACTACAAATAGAATTAAAACAATAATTATAAATAGAATGATAAATGAAAAAGAAATAATTTCTTTAGTTCCTCATTCTATTTTTGATTTTGGAGTAATTCCTGAATGAAAAGTAGTATCACTACTACTATTGAAATCAGCATCAATATAATATCTAACTTCTTTTTCGCTTGATTTTTTATCATTAAAGGTAAATTGTAAAAATAGTCCACTATAATCATAGTCTTCTTCTAATTTTAAAGTAAAATTATTAGTACCTTGAATAAGATTTGCTTTTCCACCATTGAATAAATCAATGTTAACATCACTAT
>CAMZOE010000026.1 GCA_947330515.1 uncultured Mycoplasmataceae bacterium | reverse complement strand
TTCATAATAATCTTGGTAATAATTATCATCAACTTCATATTCATCAAAATCAAGATCTGGATTATATTCAAAGAATCCATCTTGAACATTAGTTTCTTTTGCTAATTTATTTTTACGGTGTTTTAAAACTAAAAATAAGATTAGAAGTAATAATAAAATTAAAAGAATAATTAAAGCAAGAGATTCTAAAATAATAACTAGTGTTTTATTTGCTTCTCCATCATGAAACTTAATATTAATAGTGTCTCCTGGATTTAGAGAAGAAACTAATTTAATCTCAGTAGTTTGACTATTTGTACTATTTCCAATAGTTGATGAATCATCATAAGAAAAACTAAGTGATAAGTTTTTAAGATCAGCTCGTTTTGCTTTTTTTGGGTTTAATTCGAAATCAGCAACATAAAGATAATTATCTTGAGCAGATGTTGTAATAACATCTTTTAATGGTTTACTAATTACTTTACCCTTACTTTTTAACTCTAAATTAGATAATGAATAAGGAGTTTTTTGTTCTAAATTAATATTTTCTTTTTCTTGAAGAAAATTAAAGGTAACTTTAGCTCTATGATAAGAACGTTTTTTTGGATTACCTTCAACTACTAAATCAGAGATAATTCCATATCCTTGATTATCTTGAGAAGAAATAAATTCTTTTACTATCTTAGTATTATCACCATCTTTAGTTTTAACTAAAGAGTTTACAACTCCATAAATACCAAAAGATTTTTGTAAACTAGTTTTTACTTCTTCATAACTTGCATTGCTTGTTGTTAGACGATTAAAGGCTTTAACATTATTATTTCCTAAATCTTTAATTGGTTTATCAGGAATAATGTTAAAATCTATTTCTTGCTCTTGTTCTTTTGGATCTATACTATCAGGAAGAACAAAGAAAACATTATTAGTATTTTCTTTATCTCAAGTATTTTTTCCATCGTTTTGTAAAGCAATTCCATTTTTATCACCATTAGATAAAAAAACACTTTTAGAGTAATCTTCTTGATCAAAACTTTTTAATACAATGTTATTCATTGAATAAATATTTTTTATTTCAGTAATATTAGTTCATTGATTTGTTTGTGAAGCATCATTTGGTTCTGAAATTAATTCTGCATATGAAAAATAATCTTTACCAAGTCCTTTAGGTTTTTCAATTAAATTATCTTGAATTAAAATGTTTGTTAAAGATAAAAAATTTCCATCTGAACCTGTTCAATCATCAAGTCCACTAAATGTTCCATTTAAATTTCCAAAAGAAATTTTCATTTTATCTATATTAATAAATTCATTCCCAAAAAAAGTATTATTTTCAATAACGATATTACTTTCTCTAACAAAACCTTGATGATAGTGATCAGGAGTTGTACAAACATCATAAGCAATAGAAGTTAATCATGAAAAACGATATTTTCTAACAGTGTCTTCATCTCCTGAAAAAATATTGTTTTCTATATGATTATTTCTGATAGTTATATTATTTAAAGTAACAGCATTATCTGAATAATCTCCACCATTTTCATCTAAAACTATACCACCGATAAATAATGAATTAAATTCTGGAACAAAACCTAAATTCTTCAAATTAATAATATTATTATTTTCTATAATAATATTTTCAAAAAATAAAGAATTATATCTAGTAATTTTGTTACCACCATCACCGTAATCATGTTGAAGAGATATTTGTTCTATTCCATAAAGAATAGTTCCCATTCCATCTAAAATTAAATTATGAAAGTATAATCCATTTGAAAAATCACTTTCTCTTCAGTCTCCTTCTCATCATCCGCCTACTTCCATAATTGGAATAAAAGTATATTTTATAGGTTTATTATAAAATTTAAAGTCCTTTCCAAAAGAATTTTGACCTGTAATTTCAACAGGATTTAGATTATTTTTAAATTTAATTGTATCTCCCGGTTTAAAATTACTAAAATCTATATCATTGGTAACAACAATCCTAGTTGATTGATGAAAATTTCTTCCATTTAAATTTTTTCAATCTTCATATGATGAAACTTTAATCGTTTCAACTCTTCCATTTGGTAAATTTTCTTTTACTGCTGTTTCATGTGAAGAATTAGTAGATAAATTGTTTTTTTCATAAGTTGAAAAACCACTACTACTAATTAATGAAAAGGAAACAGTTAATAGTAGAGGAAAAAAAATCACTCTTTTTTTCATAATCTCTCTCTTTCTTAATTAAAATTCAGTTAATTGTATAAAAACTATAATCAAAAATAGTTTAAACATTGCTAAGTAACTTATAATAAGTATATCATTTTGTCTGTTGAAGGTTTAAAAAAGATAAAATTATAAACACAATTATTTTTAAAAATAATTGTGTTTATTTTGTTTACAATATTTGAGTATTTCACCTTTTATAAAATTACTTAAGAGTTAAA
>CAMZOE010000025.1 GCA_947330515.1 uncultured Mycoplasmataceae bacterium | reverse complement strand
GTTTTAGAATCACTTTCATTAATTATTCTTTTAGTTTTATTATTACTTCTAATTTTATTCTTAGTTTTAAGACAACGTAAAAATAACTTAGCAAAAGAAACAGGAGTTCAAGATGGATTCCTTGAATACAATCCAGATCTTAATTTTGCTGAATATCAAGAAACTGAAGAAAATTATGAAGAAGCTAATTATTATGAAGATGAATATTATCAAGAAGAAACAGAATTTTATGAAGATGAATATTATCAAGAAGAAACCGAGTATTACGAAGAATAATATTAAAATAATATTTTTTTAATTTTAGTTAAAAAAAGAAAAGTACAATCATTTAAAAATGATTGTACTTTTTTATATTTAATAAAATAATAAAATATGAACAACCTATTTTTTTGTTGAATTATTTTTATTATTTATAATAATTCATTTTTCAAAAGAAACTATATTGAAGTTTTTTAAATTTTTTTCAATAATTTCTTTTACTATTTCATCAATTTTTGGTTTTAAGAAATTTAAAAGATTTTCAGCGCTTATTGCAATATATATTTTGATTATTTCTACAATTTCTTTATTTTTGTTAGAAAGACTAGAAGCTATTGCTATCGCTATTTCATAATGAATTTCACTATTTTTTAAAAAAGTATTAATTAGTTCCATTTCGATTTTATCTTGGACTTGTATTTTTTTTCATTATACTTTAAGAATCTTTTTATTTCTTTATTGAACAAATGTTCATTTATTTTCTTTTTTTTAAAGTATTTTTTTCATATATGTTTTCCTTCATTTTTTATAAACAAGATATTTGATTTATTTATTTCTTCTCTCACTTCTTTTTCAACATCAATAACAATACTTACCATCATATGAAAAAAAACGGAAAAAATTGCTGTTCTTTTATTTCCGTTATTAAAAGGATGATTTTTAATGATTCTATACATTATAACTGCTAATTGAGAAATGTTGTTTTCATAATAACCATTGTATACTCCATCAATTGCAGAAGATAATAAATTTTTATCTTTTACAAAGTGATCATATTTTTCATCTAATAAATCTTTTATGATTTTACTTTTATTAATTGTTATTACTGTATTTATTTCTAGTTTTGGAATTTTTATTTCATTAATATATTTTACATATTTTTTATTTTAGTATTTTCATAAAATTCTTCTAATCATGCTGAAAAATTTTTATTATCTTCATCAATTTCTTTAAATTCATCTAATATAAATTGTAAAGATTCTTTTATTTCATTCATTTGTTAAAATTAAAAAAATTAGCTTTTGGCTAATTTTTCAACTAATTCTCTAAATTTAGGTTCTTTATCAATTTTTTCCATAATTTCATTAAGAATTTTATTATATTCATTTTTTTCATTATATTTCATCTTTACTTATTCCTTTTACTAAATAAATTTTAGTTATCAAAGTAATAATATTAACTTTAAAATTACATCTTAATAACTAATGACATATAAATTATATAACAATAAATTAAAAAATTTGTTTATGTTTCTTAATCTATTTCTTAATCTATAATTTTTTTCTAATATTATTTTAATACATTATTAATTTATATAAACTTATTATATTTTTACCTTTAATTATTAAGATTTTTTTAACTCAGGTTTAAGAGAAAATGCTTTTTTAAATGTTAATTCTGCTTTTTCATTTTCATTTTCTTTTTTATATAAATTTCCTAGTTTATAATATGCTTCTGCAAAATTAGGATTAAGATTAATTGCTTGTTGATAATGTTCTTTTGCTTCTTTATCTTTTCCTCAAATTGTAGATAAAATTCCTATACTATAATGCATTTTTGCATCATTTGGATTAAGATTAATTATTTTTTCAAGTATTTCTTTTGCTTCTTTATCTTTTACTTTATCATCACATATTATTGCACCAGTAATTGCATTTTTGAAATGTTCTTTTGCTTCTTTATCATTTCCTTCTTTTCCATATAAAACCCCAAGGTTGTAATGTCCTTTAATACAATTATTTTTAAGGCTAATTGTTTTTTTGAAGCATTTTTCTGCTTCTTCGATTTTTCCTTGTTTTCCATATAAAATTCCAAGATTATAATGTGCTTCTAAAAAATTAGGATTAAGATCGATTGCTTGTTGGTAATATTTTTCTGCTTCTTTATCTTTTCCTTGTTTTTCATATAAAATCCCTAAATTATAATAAGCTTCTATGAAATTACGATTAATAGTAATTGCTTTTTTATAATATGCTTCTGCATCATGTTCTTTTGCTTGTTTTGTATATAAAACCCCAAGGTTATAATATGCTTTAATGCAACTTGCTTCAAACTCAATTGCTTTATGAAAATGTTTTTCAGCTTTTTCTTCTTTTCCTTGTTTTAAATATAAAATTGCTAAACCATAATGTGATTCTACATAATTAGGTTTAAGAGCAATTGCTTTTTTAAGTGCTTCTTTTGCCTCTTTATTTTTTCCTTCTTTTTCATATAAAACCCCTAGGTTATTATAAGCTTCTGCATCATTTGGATCAATAGCAATTACTTGTTTATATTGTTCTTTTGCTTTTTCATCTTTTCCTTGATCGGCATATAAAACTCCTAAGTTGTAATAGGAATTTGTATGATTAGAATCAATAGTAATTGCTTTTAGATAATGTTCTTCTGCCTCTTTCATTTTTCCCATTCTTCCATATCAAACTCCTGTATTGTAATATGCATTTGCATTATCAGGGTTAATTGTTTCTTTTGACTCATCAATATTATTAATTTTATTTTTCATTTAAATAATCCTCTTTTATATTAATTTAGTTTATTTTTTAAACATCTTTACAAAGACATTATATTCATTTATACAAACAAAAAGCTATTTTTAGAAATAGTTATATGGTAATTTAAAAACTTTAATCATTTTTAATATAGTTACTTATTATTAAGTTGTTACTAATTTTTTATTAAAAGAACTAATTAT
>CAMZOE010000024.1 GCA_947330515.1 uncultured Mycoplasmataceae bacterium | reverse complement strand
CTAATCTTTTCGATAAAACAATTTACGACTATTATTTTAATTGAGGATATGATATAAATAAAAAGTTTCTTACTAATTTAAAAGCAAGAAACTTTTTTAGATTTTTCTATTATTATAAGTAAAGTTAAATTCTGTTTAATAATTAGAAATTTTCTTTTTAATTCAAAGAATTTTTTATTTCATCGATTTCTTCTTGTGATAAATATCTATATTCAAAAAAATCAGATCCAAAGTATTTATATGTTTTTTCAAAATCTTTTCATTGTTTTTGATTAACTTCTTCTAATTCTGTGATAGAAATAATTAATCTTATTGATTTTCAATTTTTAGCTAAAATAAAATTTTTCATTTTTAAATACGATTTTTCTTTAATAAAGTAATTATATTCAAATAAAGTATTTTTTAAGTTAGCTCCTTCAAAATTAGCATCAGTTAAATCATTTTTATATAAAAATGTTCACTCGAGATTAGCATTACTTAAATTTACTCTTTTAAGATTAGATTTTCTCAAATTTGATTTTTCAAGATTAACATTATATAAATTTGCATATTCAAGATTAGCACCATTTAAATTTACTCTTTTAAGATTAACATCACTTAAATTTGATTTTTTAAGATTAACATTATTTAAATATGCTCCTTCAAGATTAGTGTTAGTCAAAAAACCTTGCTCAAGATTAGCACTATGTAAATACGCTCCTTTAAGATTAGCTTTACTTAAATAAATTCCTTCAAAATTAGCACTATGTAAATATGCACCTTCAAGATTAGTACCATTTAAATTTGCTTCTTCCAAAACTATATTATGTAAAAAAGATCCTTTAAGATTAAAGTTTATTAATTAAACTCCTTTAAGATTAACATTACTTAAATTTAAACCACTTAAATTTATATTAGCTCAAAAGCTATTTAGAAATTTTCCACCTTGTAGATTTGCACCTTTTAAATAAAATCCTCCTTGAAGTAATTTTTGAAGTTCTTCAAATTGTTTATTTTTATTTAAATACTTAATAATGCATTCAACATCTTTTGGAGTATTAGTAGAAAAAAGAAGTCTTTCTTCTTCACTTATTTCTTCAATTTCTCCTAAAACTATTTTTTTTACTTTATTAGTAATTTGACTTTTCATTTCATAAAGATAATTAACTGCTTCTTCTAAATCATCATCTTTTTTATTTTCTATAAAAACAATATAATTATTAATATTTTTTATAGTATTTTCTAAAAATTTAATATCATCATTATTTTTTACTTTATTTTTCATAATTTTATTTCTTTTTTTCAAATTTTATTTAATAAAAAATCCAAATTTACCATTAAATAAAAATCTTTATTTTAATTTAGTATAAAATATCATTAAATTATTTTATATACCATTTCATAACATTCATTTGATTTATAACCAATAATGTTTTTTTATTTAAAAGAATTTTTTATTTCATTAATTTCTTCTTGTAATAAATGTCTATATTTAAAACTATTATAATATTTGGAGTTTTCTTCAAAATCTTTTCATTGTTCTTGATTGCTTTCTTCTAATTCTGAGATAGAAATAATTAATCTTATTGATTCTCAATTTTTAGTTAAAAGAAAATCTTTATTTTTTAAATAGAATTTTTTATTAATAAAATCTTTATATTCAAATAAAGTATTTTTTAAATTTGTATCATTTAAATTCGTTCCTTCAAGATTTATATTGCTTAAATTAGCGCATTCTAGATTAGCATCATTTAAATTCGTTCCTTCAAGATTAGTATTATTTAAAATAGCATCTTTTAAATTAGCTTTGTTTAAATTAGCTTTTTTAAGATTTGTATTTTTTAAATTTGCTTCTTTAAGATTCGCATTGCTTAAATTCACGCCTTCAAGATTTGCATTATTTAAATTGCTTTCTTTAAGATTTACATTGTTTAAGTCTGCTCCTTCAAGATTTGCATTACTTAAATTAGATTTTTTAAAATTTGCATTACTTAAATTTGCTTTTTTAAGATTTGCATTTTCTAAGTTAGATTTTTTAAAATTTGCATCACTTAAACTAGCATTTTCAAGATTTGCATCACTTAAATTTGCTTTTTTAAAATTTGTTCCTTCAAGGTTAGATTCTTCAAGATTAGCATTACTTAAACTTGCTTTTTTAAGATTAGCAAAAGTTAAATTTACTCTTTTAAGAGTAGCATCATTTAAATTTGCTTTTATAAAATTGGTATTATATAAAATAGATCCTTCAAGATTAGCATTACTTAAATTAACTTCTTTAAGATAAGTGCCGCTTAAATTAGAATCTTTAAGATTAGCATCACTTAAATTTGCACTACTTAAATTAATATTTTTTAAGTCTGTTCCTTGTAGATTTGCGTCTCTTAAATAAAAGTTTTTTCCATGTATTTCTAAAATTTTATCGAATTGTTTGTTTATTTTAAATTCTTCAATAATATATTTAAAACCATCTGGATTATTAGGGCGAAAAAGTATTTTTTCTTCTTTATTTATCTCTTTTTCTTCTCCAGAGATTATTTTTTCTAATTTAGTATTAATTTGACTTTTAATTTCATGAAGATAATTAATTGGCTCTTTGATATTTTCATCTTTTTTATCTTCTAAAAAAATAAGATAATTATTAACATTTTCTATAGCATTCTCTAAAAATTTAATATTATTATTGTTTTTTTCTTTATTTTCCATAATTTTATTTCCTTTTCCTTTTTTAAATCTCTTCTTAATAAAGTATTTAAACTATTTAAATTCTCTATTAAAAAGAAAAAGTTTATCTTTTTTATCATGATATAAATTTTTTTTAAAATACTAACATATTATTTTCTTTCTTATATACTAATTTTTGGAAGATATCTTTAGAAATTTTTACTATTTTAAATTTAGTATGTAAATTACTATAATGATGGTGAATGTTTTAAGTTCTTCTTTTTTTAAGTTATAGATAAAATTAATGAATAAGCTTTAGTAATAACAAGAAATAAAAAAATATATAATTAAAATAAGTAATTTGGGAGAACACTATAATGGGAAAAGATGAAAAAAATAATAATGAAAATTTAAATAATTTAAATGAAGTAGAAATAATTGATAGTTTAATCGTGTTTTTCATCAAAGAAATAGAAACATTTATAACTAATTTTTATTTAAAAAATAAAAATCAAGGTGAAAAAAAACATGGAGACAAATTTTATATTGATAGCGATAACCCTTATTTGAACAAACTAAGAAAATTAGCAGAATATCTAACGGAAATTATTTTTGTAGAAGATTATTTAGAAGAATATGCAAAAGCAAGTGAGAAAAATGAAAAAATAAAAATTTGACACTTTATACAACCTAAAAAAGCTAAAAATCCTGAAATAAAACAAATGTTTGATGAAATTAATAATTTTGGTGCTCATGCTAATGAATCCGAAAAAAGTATGACTGCAGAAAAATTATTTTCTATTTTAAAACAATTTGAAAAAAATATAAATAAAAATAATAATTCCTATAATTTTATTGAAAAACAATATAAAAATAATAATTTGTTAATAGAAAATTTCGATAAACTTAAGGATTTAATTAATAATATGGTTTCATTATTAGAAAAAGGAATGAATAGCCAAATTCAAAAAGATTTTAATCCAGATGAAGATAGTTCTAGAATTATTTATCAATGAGAAAATAAAAAAGAAAAAAAACCAAATAATTTTGAAATAAAACCAAATAATTTTAAAATTTCTTCTGGGGAATATTCAAAACAGTTAATTCAAGAATTTTTATTAACTGTTCTTTATGGTAATAATTTTAGTAAATTTGATATTAAGTTTTATTTAGAAGAAGAGAGAAAAAATAAAAATTTTTTAACAAGAAAAATATTATTAAACATTTTTAATTCTAATTTAATTGAAAAAAATAAAGTATTAGAATTGATCAATAATTTAGATAATATTTTCCAAAATAATCAAATTAGATGAAATTTAAAAAAAAATTTAGAAAATGAAAGTTTAGTTAACTCAGAATTTATTAGAATTTTTTTCAATTGATTTAGAGAAATGAAAGATTGTAAATTAATTAATTTTATTGATAAAGATGTTGGTATTTGAAAATTTTATAGTTCAATAAATACTATTGAACAAGTAATTGAAAATCATAATAACAAAAAAACATCTAATAATTTTAATTATATAAAAGAAAAAATAATTTTTCTTAACAAAGAGTTTCAAGATACTAAAGATTTAAATAAAGTCATTAATTTTTATAAGGAAATTTTTTTTTATAAGAATGATGATATAGATGAAAAATTTGAAAACTATTATAAATATTTTATAAATAAAATTGAATATTATTTTAATGAACAAATTTTTAAAATAAAGTTAGAAGGATTTTCATTTGGAGAGTTTATTTTATTATTATCAATAAAATATTTAGAAAATTTTCATAATGAAACTATATCTTTACAAGAAGTTACTGATTTTATTGAGAACCATAGTTTTATTTATATAAAAAGTTTCAAGAAGAAAACAATTTTATATTTGTATGATACTATGAAATATTACTTAGAAGTATTCGATAATAAAGGAAATCCACCATATTTTTATTACCCAAATGAAAATATGACAATTTCTAAAGAATATATCTTAAATATCTTTGAAATAGAAAAAATTGCTCAATGGGTTTGACATAACTGATTTAAAAAATTTTATCTCTTTTTTAAAGAAGAATTTAATAAAGAAGAAGATGAATATTTAAGACGAATAATTTTCAATGATATTTGAATTATAGAATACAAAATATATTTTCAATTATTTCTTATTCCAAGAGAATTTAAAAGTAAAAAAGAATGAATTAATGGTGATTTTGGAATTAAAAATGAATTTATCAATATTATTAGAAGAATCAGTTATGATGCACATTTTTTTAATATAAATAAAGAAAAAATGAATAATTTTATAGAAAAATTATCAAATTTAGAATTTGATTTAGTTAATGATGGAAAAGAATGATTTAAATGTTATGAAGAAGAATTAAAAATAGTAAAAGAATCTATTAATAACAAAAATATTACTGCATCTATAAATCTTGATGAATGATGAAAAGAAAATATTATTAATAGATATAAATTTAAAAAAGAAGAGTTATTTTTAAAAACTTTTAAAGATGAAGAAATATTAAAAATATTTAATGATTTACCAGATGAACAAAAAAACAATTAATACTAAATTGTGATAAATATTTTTTCCCACTTGAAATATCAAGTGGAATTTTTTTCAATAAAAGGATAAATCAATTTTTATGAAGTAAAAAGATCTTTACCTATATTTAAACATATTAGTTTTTATAGTTATTACTATTATTCTTTCGGATAGAAGTTTATTATTACTTTAGCTTGGAATATGATAAAGAATATAGTTTTAATGTTTACTGTAGTTTAAACAACACATTTATGTGTTTTTGTTTTTTGTTTTTTTTGAATTTCTGATTAATAATTTTATCTTCAATTGAAAGAATTTTTTATTTCAGTAATTTCTTCTTGTGAAAGACTTCTATATTGAAAATCATTTTGATATATGTGACCTTGGGGAAAATATTTTCATCCTCTTTGATCAATTCTTTCTTCTTTTAATTGTGAAATAA
>CAMZOE010000023.1 GCA_947330515.1 uncultured Mycoplasmataceae bacterium | reverse complement strand
GGAATAAAAAGTCAAATTACTACTAAAATGGGAAAGATACTTTCAAATGAAGAAACAGAGATAAGTAAAGAAGAAAAACTTCTTTTTCGTACTAATACTCCAGAAGATTATAAATATATTGTTGAGTATTGAAATGAAAAGAAAGAATTTTATAAACTTAAAGAAGTGTATGGAAAAAACTTTTATTTAAAAGGTGCAAATTTAATCGACGCTCATCTTGAAAAAGCTGATTTACGTGATGTTCATCTTGAAGAAGCTGATTTACGTGGTGCTCATCTTGAAGGAGCTGATTTACGTGATGCTCGTCTTGAAGGAGCTGATTTACGTGATGCTCGTCTTGAAGGAGCTGATTTACGTGATGCTCATTTAAAAAATGCTTTATTTAAATATAGTAATTTTATCGAAAGAAAATCCTATTTAAAAATTAAAAATTTTCTTTTAGCTAAAAATTGAAAATCAATAAGATTAATTATTCATGTTTCATGATTGAGAGAAAATATTCAAAGTGAATGAAAAGATTTTGAAGAAAACTCCAAATATTATAATGGTTTTAAATATAGATATTTATCACAAGATGAAATTGATGAAATAAAAAACTCTTTTTAATAAAGAATCAATTTATTGTCATTTTTAATTTTGTCATTTTAAATTTATTTTCGAAAATTTATATTCTTAAAACCATTAAAATTTTTATATTCTTCTCTATTTTCATGATTATTATATAATTTAAAAATTACTAATCTTTGTTTTAAAAATAAGTTAAGAATATTTATTAATAAGAAACAATGAAGAAAGAGAGAATATGGAAAATAATAATGAAAAAATTCTTTTATAGAAACATATAAAACATTTCATTCATCCTTTGTTAAAAAATTTTATTTTAAAGTTTTTATCTTTGGAATAATAATATTAAGTTTTGGTTTTTTATTAACTATTATTATTAGTACAGTTAGTACAGAAGGAAATAATACAGAAGGTATTGTTTTTATAATAATAGGGTTAATTGTTTCTATAACAACATTATCTTATGCTATTTTTATTGAAATAAATGAGGTAAAACAGAAGATATACTTAAAAAACAAGCACAAGAAAAAATGAAAATACAACAAGCTAAAGTAGAAGCACAGAAAAAAGAAAAAGAAGCAGCAAAAGCGGCAGCAATTCTAAAATGACAAGAAAAAAGAGAAAAAGAATTAGTTGGAGCAGCAATTATAAAATGGCAACAAGAAGAAACAAAAAAACTTATAGATGAAATTGATAGAAAAATGACAATAGAAATTCTAAAGAGACAAGAAATAATTTTAAAAAACCAAGAAGAAGAAATTAGAAAATCTAAAGAAAAGGAATTTGATAAAGAAATCCTAAAAGAACAAAAAGATATAAAAGCAATAGAAACAGAAATCAAACAAATTGAGACAAAAAAAGATGTTGAACTTCAAGAAGAAGATATTTTAACTTTAGAAAAAACTTATGAAACTGATCTAAAAAAAGAAAAAGTTTAAAAAAATACAATCATTTTTTAAAATGATTGTATTTTTTTTTAGAACACTATATTTATAAGATTAAAAAAATCTTTATTATTAAAATTTACCCATATTATGTATTTTATATCATAGTATAATTTAAAAGTTATTGATGTTTTGTTTTAAAAGTAAATTAAGAGTAATTATTAAATTAAATCGTTATAAAAGAAATTTTATAAGCAAAATTATAACTATCAACACAAAAATTAATTACTACATAACTGTTATTCATTTTAATTACATAATTAATCATAAAAAACAAGTAGCGTTGTTAACGATTTATCATAAAATATCTTTACAATGTGATTGTTTTTTTATTGAATGAAAGAAATTAAAAAAGGAGAGAACATGGAAAATAATAAGAAAAATAATGATGAAGATATAAAAACTATAAAAGAAACATTAAAAAGTTTTTCTTTATTTTTTATTAAAAAATGATATTCTAAAGTTTTTATTTTTGGAATAGTAGAATTAATTGCAACCAGTATCTATTATGCTAATGATATTAATAGAAATATTATTTTTTTTGGATTTGTATTGTGATTTATTATTGATATGATAATTTTATCTTATGGAATTTATTCTTGAAATAAAGAAGAAGAAAAAAAAACAAAGACAAAAACAAAAAATAATTCTAAAAGAAAAAGAAGAAAAACAAAAACAAAAGTTAAAAGCAAAAATATTTTTCAAAGAACAAGAAATAAGAGCTCAACAAGCAAAAGCAGAAGTGGATAAAAAAGTAAGAGAAGAAGATTTTGCAAAAGCAAAAATACTTATAAAAGAACAAGAAGATAGACAAAAACAAAAGTTAAAAATAGAAGCGAACAAAAAAGTTGAAGAAGCAAAAGCCGAAGAAGAAGCGGACAAAAAAGTTGAAGAAGCAAAAGCCGAAGAAGAAGCGAACAAAAAAGTTGAAGAAGCAAAAGCTAAAGAAGAAGCGAACAAAAAAGTTGAAGAAGCAAAAGTTAAAGCGGAAGCTGAAAAAAAAGATAAAGTAAAATTAGAACGTCCAATTCCAATCGCAAGCAAAAAATTTAAAAATTCTAACGAAAGAATTAAAAATAAACATATAGAAAAATCTCTTAATGAAGAAGAGTATCATTTAAAACAAAAAGCAGCAAAATCAAAATATAAGGTTTCATCATCAAAAAAAGAAGAGATTAGAAAACAACAAGAAGCTGATAAAAAAGTTTTCCAAGCGATTCTAAAAAAACAAGAAGAAAAGAATAAGAAAGCAAAACAAAAACTTCAAAAACAAAAAGAAGTAGATAAGAAAGTAAAAGAGGAAATTCTAAAACAACAACAAAAACCAGATAAAAAAGTTGTAAAAGCTAATAATATTAAATTTTTGGAAAAAACTATAAAAGATATCAATAAATATCTTAATTTTTTAGAAAATAAAAAAGAAGATGATCTTAAAAAACAAATTACTTATCTTTATGAAATAAAAAAACAAACAACTAACAAACTAGAAAAAATAATTTCTGGAAAAGATAAAGAAATAAGCGGAGAAGAAAAACTTCTTTTCCGTACTAATACTTCAAAAAATTTCAAATATATTGTCAAAGAATTAAATAAAAATAAACAATTTGATAAACTTCAAGAAGTATTTGGGAGAAACTTTTATTTAAAAGAAGAAGATCTACAAGGTGTAAATTTAGAAAATGCTAATTTAAGTGGAGTACATTTAGAAAATACTAATTTAAGTGGTGCAAACTTAAGTGGTGCTAATCTCGAAAAGGCTTTTTTAAATGATGCTAATTTAAATGGATCAAATCTAGAAAATGCTAATCTAGAAAATGCTAATTTAACTAAAGCTTTTTTAGTTTCTGCTAATCTAAAAAATGCTAATCTAGAAAAAACTATTTTAAACGAAACTAACTTATCATGAGCTAACTTAACTAAGTGTAATTTAACTAAAGCTAGTTTAGTAAGTGCTAATTTAGAAAAAACGAATTTAACTAAAGCAAACTTAAGTAGTGCTAATTTAAATAGAATTATTGCATTAAATAAAGCTAATTTAAGTGATACTAATTTAAAAAACATTATCTTTGATATTGATAATTTTGTTAATAAGATTAATAAGAATTTTGATTTAAAAATTAAAAATCTTCTTATAACTAAAAACTGAGAATCAATAAGATTAATTTATCCTATTTTTGAATTAGAAAAGGAAAAAGAAAATCAAGAACAATGAAAAAACTTTGAAGAAAAGCATATATATTATGATATTTTTAAATACAGAAATTTATCACTTGAAGAAATTTACGAAATAAAAGGTTCTTATAAACAAAAATACTATTATTAATGTAAATCAAAAAGTATTATATAAACCAATTTATTATAAAAATAATATATTGATATCTTATAATAAATTAAAGTAAAGGTTTTTTGTTTAATAATGTAGTTTAATTGTTTATTAAACAAAATTAAAAAAGGGAAATAAAATTATGGAAAATATACAAAAAAATAATGGTGAATTAGCAAAAGATAAAAAGAGAAAAAAAAATAATATCGATTTTTTAAAAATTAAAAAAGCAGATATTGATAATTATCTTAATATATTAAAAAACAAAAATAATGATGATTTTAAACAACCAATTAATTATCTTTATAAAATAAAAAATCAAATTAATATTAAACTAGAAAAAATAATTTCTGGAAAAGATAAAGAGATAAATAAAAAAGAAAAACTTTTTTTTCGTACCAATACTTCAAAAGATTTCAAATACATTATTGAAGAATTAAATAAAAATAAACAATTTGATATACTTCAAGAAGTATTTGGGAGAAACTTTTATTTAAAAGGATCTAATTTAAGTGATGTTTGTCTTAAAAGAACTAATTTAAGTTTTGCTCACCTTGAAGAAACTATTTTAACTAATGTTAATTTTAAAGAAGCAAATTTAAGTGGTGCTTATCTTGAAAAAGCAAACTTAATTGATACTAGTTTTGAAAAAGCAAATTTATATGGTGCTTATCTTGAAAAAGTAAATTTAAGTGATGCTTATTTTGAAGAAGCGGATTTAAACAATGTAAATCTTAAAAAATCTAATTTAAATGATGTTTATTTTAAAAAAGCAGATTTAATTGATACAAATTTTGAAGAAGCAAATTTAAGTAATGCTGATTTTGAAGAAGCAAATTTAAGCATTTCTAATTTTAAAGGAGCAAATTTAACTAATGTTAATTTTAAAAAAGCAGATTTAATTGATACAAATTTTGAAGAAGTTGTTTTAAAAAATGTTAATTTTAAAGGAGCAAAATTAAATGGTGCTAATTTTAAAGGAGTAAATCTAAGTTTTTCTATTTTTGAAGAAGCGAATTTAAATAAAGCAATCCTTGAAAAAGCAAATTTAAGTTTTGCTCATCTTGAAGACATAGATTTAAGTTATGCTAATTTAGAAGATGCTAATTTAAGTTATACTAATTTTGAAAATTCTGATTTGTATTGTGCTAATTTTAAGAATGCTAATTTGTATTGTACTAATCTTAAAGAAACAAATCTAAGTTATGCTAATTTTGAAGATTCTGATTTATATCGTGTTAATCTTAAAAATGCTATTTTAATTGAAACTAATTTTAAAGGAACCAATTTAAGTTATGCTGATTTTAAAGGAGCTAATTTAAGCAATGCAAATTTTGAAGAAATAGATTTAAGTAATACTCATCTTAAAAAAGCAATTTTAAATGATGTTTATTTTAAAAGAACTAATTTAAATAATATTAATCTTAAAGAAACTAGTTTAATAAATGCTTATCTTGAAGAAGCAAATTTAATTGGCGCTAATCTTAAAAAAGCAAATTTAAGTGATGCTTTTCTTGAAAGAGCCAATTTAAGTTATGCCAATCTTGAAGAAGCTAATTTAAATAATGCAAATTTTAAAGAATCGGATTTAAGTAATGTTAATCTTAAAGAAACTAGTTTAATAAATGCTTATCTTGAAGAAGCAAATTTAATTGGTGCTAATCTTAAAAAAGCAAATTTAAGTGATGCTTTTCTTGAAAGAGCCAATTTAAGTTATGTCAATCTTGAAGAAGCAAATTTAATTGGTGCTAATCTTAAAAAAGCAAATTTACGTGG
>CAMZOE010000022.1 GCA_947330515.1 uncultured Mycoplasmataceae bacterium | reverse complement strand
AAAATGATTTTAATAAAGCAAAAGAAATAGAAGAAAAAATATCCAAGTTAAATTTTAATGATGAAATTTATAAAGAATGACTAATCTGATTTAAAAAACAACTTCAAAATTTTTAAAATTTTAATAAGAGATACAAAAGATAAAATAAACATTAAAATTAAATTTAGACTAATAAACTAGTATATAGTTCGTTATTTCTTAGTTTATATAAAAAATATCTTTTTTAAGTTATAATAATGATAAAAACAATAAAAAAAATAAATTTATCAAATTCACTTTATCTCGTTATAAACATATAAGTGGATTGAAGAAAACGAGGAAAGATTTATGGAAGAAAATAAAGAAAATAAATTAGAACAAGATCTTACTACTAAGAAAGAAGATAATTCTTCAAAAGTAGAAGAAATTAAAGAAACTAAAACAGAAGTTAAAGAAACTAAAACAGAAGTTAAAACAACAATAGAAGCAACTAAAGAAGTAAAAGTTGAAGTTAATAACGATGTTGATCTTAAAACTGAAACAAATAAACCAGAAGTTAAAGCTAAAGTTAATAATGATACTAATATTAAAGCTGAAACTGATAAAACAGAAGTTAAAAAAGAAGTTAGAAATGAAAAACAATATATTGTTTCTAAAAATAAATTATTAGAATGTGGAGTTCAATATGGACATCAAACTCAATGATGAAATCCAAAAATGAAACCATTTATACATTTCAAAAAAAATGGAATCCATATAATTAATTTACATAAAACAACTGCTGGATTACAAAATGCATTTGCCGCTATTGAAAAATTAGTAGAAAACAAAAAACAAATTTTATTTGTAGGAACTACAAAACAATCAAAAGAAGCAATTAAACAAAATGCAGAACGTTTAGATGGTATTTTTTATGTTGATAACAGATGACTTGGTGGATTGTTAACTAATTTTAAAACAATTAAAAATTCAGTTTCAAGAATGGTAAAACTAGAAAAACTTCAAGAAACTAATTGAGAAGGTTACACTAAAAAAGAAGGAATTGAATTTTCTAAAGAACTTAAAAAATTACAAGCCAACTTAGGTGGAATTAAATATATGAAAAAACTTCCTGATGCTATTTTTGTTGCTTCAACAAAAGCAGATAAAATTGCAATTATGGAAGCTAAAAAATTAAATATTCCTGTAATTGGTGTAGTAGATACTAATGAAGATCCTTCAATAGTAGAATTCCCAATTCCTGCTAACGATGATGCAGTTAAATCATTAGCATTAATCGTTACTTTAATTTTTGATGCAGTTGCTAAAGTTCAAGGTAAACCAATGCTTGCAGCATATAAACAAAATGATGATGATGTTAAATTCTTAGGTTACAATGAAGAAATGGTAAGAAAACATAATCAAAGAAAATTTGCTAATAATGGTGGATACAAACCAAGATTTAATAAATATAATAATAGTAGTAACTATCAAGGAAGAAAACCTTCATCTAACTATCAAGGTAATAAACCAAGAACTACTACTAGTGGAACAACAAGTACTACTAATTCAACAACAACTAATACTACTAATGTAAGTAATAGTACAAGTACAAGTTCAGTTGCTTCAAAACCAACAACAACATCAACAGAAGCAAAATAAGACATTAAAGTTTAAACGGAGAAAAAAATGGCTGATATTAACAAACTAAAAGAATTGCGTAAAATTACTGGAGCAGGAATGCTTGATTCTAAAAAAGCATTAGATGCAACAGATAATAATATTGAAGAAGCAATCGAATGATTAAGAAAAAATGGAATTGCTAAAGCATCTAAAAAAGCAGGACGTATTGCTGCTGAAGGAATTGTTTTTGTTAAAGAAAATGATACTAAAGTAGCAATGATTGAAGTTAATTCTGAAACAGATTTTGTCGCTTCAAATGAAAATTTTTTAACAACAGTTGAAGAAATTATGGAAGCAGCAATTACTGAAGAAATTAAAGTTCAAGATGATTTATTAAAATTATCAATAAATGGTGAAACAGTTGCCGATAAAGTTACTAACTTAATTGCTACAATTGGAGAAAAAATCTCAATAAGAAGATATGTTTCTTTTAATAAAGAAAATGTTAAAGTAGGATGATATAAACATTCAAACAATAGAATTGCTTCTATTATTATTTCTAATAATAAAGAAGATTCTGTTGAAACTTTAAAAGATGTAGCAATGCATGTTACTGCTTTAAATCCTAGATTTGCTTATATAGAAGATATTGATGAAGAATATAAAGCAAAAGAAGAAGCTGTTATTATTGAACAATATAAAGAAAAATTTGCTGGTAAACCCGAGCATATCTTAAATAATATTATTGAAGGAGCTCTTAAAAAACAATTTGCTGAAGTTACATTAATGGAACAAGATTTCGTTAAAAACTCATCTAAAAAAGTTAAAGACCTTTTCAATAAATCTAAAATTCGTTTTATTCGTTATGAAGTTGGTGAAGGTATTGAAAAAGTAGAAACTGATTTTGCCAAAGAGGTAATGGATCAAATTAATAAAAAATAATTTTTCAATAAAAGAGTTCGCTCTTTTATTTTTTTTGTAAATTTATTTATAGAGTTAATTAGGAAAAAACAAGGAGAAATTATGGATTATAAACGTATTTTATTAAAACTATCTGGAGAAGCGCTTTCTGAAGATAGAGATTCTATCTATAGTAAAAAAGTTTTTGAAAGTATTTATCAAGAAGTTAAATTTTTAATTGATAAAAATATTCAAGTATCAATCGTTATTGGTGGAGGAAATATTTGACGTGGAGAAATTGCAGATGAAATTAATATAGATCATGAAAAAGCAGATTATATGGGAATGCTTGCAACATCAATCAATTCAATCGCACTAACATCTTTTTTTAATAAGAAGGGATTAGATAGTGTCTTTGTTAATATGTTTGATATTGAAAATGTTGCTCAAAATAAAGATGTTTCAACGCTAGACAACTATTTAAATGATGGAAAAGTAATTATTTTTGGAGGAGGAACTGGTAAACCATTCTTCTCTACAGATACTGCCGCTTCGTTACGTGCAAAGGAAATTAATGCAGACGCTATTTTTGTTGCTAAAAACAATACTAATGGAGTTTATGATAAAGATCCAAATAAATATGATGATGCGAGATTTTTTCCTGAAATTACTTTTCAAGAGATAATAGATCAAAATCTTAAGGTAATTGATGCAACTGCAATCGAATTATTAAAAGATACAGAAATAAATTTAATTATTTTCAATATGAATAGAGATAATTTCATTAAAAATTTATATAATAATAATGATAGCCAAAACAAAACAATTGTTGGTAAAAAGAAAAATTAAAAAAAATTAAAGGAAAAATTATGATTTCAGAATTAAAACAAGATTTTACAGAAAAAAGTAATCAAATTATTAAACAACTTGAGAATGAATATACTCAAATTATTGCTTCAGGAGCACACCCTGCTATTTTACATGCAGTTCAAATTGAATATTATGGAGAGTTGCAACCATTAAAAAATATTGCTAATATTTCAGCATTAGATTTTGAAACACTTATTGTTACTCCGTATGATCCAGAATATACTAAAGAAATTGCTAAAATAATTTCAAAAAGTAATTTAAATTTAAATCCAATTATCGATGATAACCGTGTTAAAATGCATATTCCTAGAGTTACTGCAGAAAGAAGAGAAGAACTTGCTAAAATGGCAAAAACTCATTTTGAAGATAAAAAAATTAGAGTAAGAAACCTTAGACAAGAAATTAATAAAAAAATTAAATCAAATAAAGAATTAAGCGAAAATGAACAAGAAATCTATCTAAAAGATATTCAAAAATTAGTTGAAGAAACAAATAAAAAATTAGAAGATATTTATAAAAAGAAAGAACATGCTCTTGCGAGTATTTAAAGTTTAAATTTTGAACTCAAAAAAAACGAAAGAAATAGTTTCTTTCATTCTTCTATTTACTATAGTTCCATTATTATTAATTCCAGGGTTAAGTTTTGTTATTAATGAAAAAGTTGCTATGGTATTTGATTTCTTCTTTGCTTTTGCTATTGGAATTATCTTAGCATATGGAATTTATGAATTAATTTTCGCAATTAAGACCTCAAAAAAAACAGATTTTAAGGAAAAAAATTTAAGTGATGAGGATAAGTCACGTATTGCTCAACCAGATAGCCAAAACATTTTACTTTTTGCTATCTTAGCAGTTTTATATCTTTTACCATTTTTATATATTGTTTCTACTTTTGTTTTAGATTTTAATACTCCTATTAATATTAAAAGTATCTTCTTAACAATGGCAACAGTTTTTATTGTTGCAAATATGATTTTTGTTTTCTTTAAAGAATTATCTTCTTCAGAACAATTATTAATTACAGGAATTTCATCATTAATCTTTATGTTTGCAATTTCCTTAGTATTTATTACTATTTATTATTCTTTTGCAATTCTTTTTCTAGTATTAATTACTACTTCAGTTAGTGATATGAGCGCTTTCTTTGTTGGTAAAAAAATTGGAAAAAGAAAGATTGTTCCTGAAATTTCTCCCAATAAAACTTTAGAAGGATTTGTGGGTGCGTTCTTCATTTCTCTTCTTTTTGCCATTGTTTGATATTTAATCTTTATTATGCCAAAGTATAGTAATAGTTATATTGGCAACAAACCAGCATTAATTAAAATAATTGCATTAATTTTAATTGTTCCTGTTGTAGCTCCAATTGGTGATCTTTTCTTTTCTAAAGTAAAAAGAGAACATAATATTAAAGATTTTGGAAAAATAATTCCAGGTCATGGAGGAATGCTGGATCGCGTTGATTCACATATCTTTACATTATCTATTGCGATGATTATTTTACTTATTTAAAAAAATAAGAAAAAGTTTTAAGGAAAGAAAAAATGTTTTTTATTTTATATTTAATCTTTTTCCTTTTAGCAATTAATGTTTTAGTGTTCGTTCATGAACTAGGTCACTATATGGTGGCAAAATGATCAGGAGCTAAAGTATTAGAATTTGCTATTGGAATGGGACCAACACTTTTTAAAAGAACGGATATTCATGGAACAACTTGATCTTTCAAGCTGTTTCCAGTTGGTGGATATGTTCTTGCAGTTAGTGATGGATTAATTGAATCAGTCAATGAAATGATTGATGATTTTGAAGCTAAACCTATAGAAGAACAAGAAAAAATTAGTGCAGAATTAGCTTCATACAATTTAACAACAGATTATATTAAAAATAGTAATCCAAAAGATAGCATTGATAGTAAAAAAACTCCAGTTAAACTACTCTTTTCAATGGGAGGAATTATAATGAATTTCCTTTTGATTTGAGTTTCACTTTTTATTACTTATAATCATAATGGTAAAAGAGTTATTTCTAATGAAGCTTATTTTGTTAGTGCTCTTAATATTGATGGTTATCCTGAATATTCAGCAACAACATCATTTCCGATAACACAAACTAAAGTAGTAAAATGAACTGGTGATCAAAGTTTGAGTTCTTTTGAAATTTATCAAGCAATTGATACAGGTGAAGCGATTGAAGATAAAGATTTTACTTATATAATTAATTCACCAGAAGGAGTAAATTATACTTCTTTTAAAAATGATACTTTTTTAAATCAAAATTATATTCCTTTAGTTTCTTTTTCTTTTAAATTTTTTAATAATACAACTGCCTCTTTTGAAGGTGAGTTAAATATGGAAACTAAAGGAAGTAATCAACTTGATTATATTGGTGATGTTAAGTATTCTTCGTTTGATAAAATATCCAATGAAGAAAAAACAATAAAAAATGTTAATTTTACTAATTCGCATTATTATGCTTCATATAGTTTTCAAAAAATGTTTATATGACAAGCTTTTGGAGAAAGTTTTGTTGATAGTTGAAAATTAATTGCTCAAGGGGCAAGAATCCTTTTATTTATGTTTTGACCTAAAGTAAATGATCATCAAGTAAATAGTTTTTTTGATTCTTCAACAATTTATCATTCTCACTTTTTAGGACTTAGTTTAAATTATTACAATTTATACAATATATTAGCATTATTATCTGCTTTATTATTGGTTTTTAATATTTTACCCATTCCTCCGCTAGATGGTTATCGTTTTGTTGTTTACTTATTTGAAGGAACAACGAAGAAAAAAATGTCATCAAAAACAGCAAGTAAAATTGATAAAATAGGATGAATTTTTATTATGGTAATTACTTTATGAATTTATACTATTCCATTTTTAATATAAGACCTTAAAATATAGAAAGAAAAGAAGAGAAAGAAAAACAAAATGTTTGAAGAATATTTAAAAAATTCATTAATAAAATCAATTGTTTTAAATGATGAAACTAAAGAATTAGAAGTTCGCTTAGTTTCTCAAAAAATGAATATTGTTGATATTATTACTAAAATTCAAGAAATTGACAAAAAAATCAAGATTATATTAGAAGAAGAAGAACTTCCATCAATTAATTTTGATTTTAAAAAAAATATTTTTATAGAGTTTGAAGACGAACTTAAAGATTACGAAAAAGATGAATACTTATATGAATTTATTTGTGAAAAAATCAAAGAAAGCAAAGTAAGTAATAGTTTTCTTAAAAAATTTACCTTATCTTTTAAAGATAAGGTTTTGTCACTTGAATTTCTTAATGATAAAGTTCAACGAGTGATTGAAAACTTTTTAAATAACTATCAAACATTTTTAGTTAATATTGGATTTGCTTTTGATGAAGTTAAAAGTACAATTAATCCTAAAAAATTTAAAACTACTAAAGTAATTAAAAAAAGAGTTTTACCACCAATTTCTCCAGTTAATGAGGAACAAATAAAAAATTATAGTAGTTTTAATAATGAAACCAATAGTGGTGGGAATACTTATAAAAGAAGATATTCTCCTAAAAAAATTATTTTTGAAGAATATTCAAAAATGACTGAAAATGATTTTAATGCAAAAAAAGAACTAAAGAAAAAAACTTTTTCTGGAGAAATTTTTTCTATTCAAGAAAAAAAATATTCTAATGGTAAAGGAAAATTATTTGCTATTTCATTACATAATCATCATGAAAATAAATCTGTAAATGCAATTAAATTTACTAATCGTTTAGATGAAGTACTTTCTTTTAAAAAAGGAGATACAATTAAGGTTTATGGTAATTATAAAAAAGATAATTACACTAAAGATATTCTTTCTTTTCAAATGATTGTTGATTTATTGATGGAAGAACATGAAACGGAAATATTCGAACGTGAAGTTGTTGTTGATAAAAGAAAGCGTGATGAATTTCATCTTCATACCTCAATGTCAAGTATGGATGGAGTAGGAGTTCCAAAAGATTTCTTTAAAGAAGCTTCTTTAAAGAATATTAATTCTCTTACTATTACTGATCATAATTCTGTTCAAGCATTTCCTAGTGCTTTTGCAGCTTCAAAAAACTATCCAAATATTAAACTAAATTATGGGGTTGAATTTGATGTTATCGACGATATAAATACAGTTATCGTTAGAAATGAAAAAGATCTTAAAATTCTTAATGCTGAAATGGTTTTTTTTGATATCGAAGCAACAGGACTTTCTTCCTTTGTTAATGAAATAATTGAATTTGGTGCTTTAGAAAAAACTTATGATAAGGAAGGAAATGAGATTACTAAATTACATCAATTTTTTGTCCAACCTTCAATTCCTATTCCAACTCATATTACAGAAATTACTAATATTTCTGATCAAGATTTAAAAGAAGGGACAACCTATGAATTAAAAGAAGCATTATTAAAAATTAAAGCAATTTTTAAAGATAAAATTCTTGTTGCTCATAATGCAGATTATGATATTGGTTTCCTTAACAATCTTTTTATTAAAAATGGGATAGAAGAAATTACTAATCCAGTAATTGATACTTTAAAACTATCATGGTTACTAAACCCAACAGCAAAAAAACACCGTTTAGGTGCTTTTGCTAAGAAAAATGGAGTAGAATACGATGAAATAGGTGCCCACCGAGCAGATTACGATTCAGAAGTACTTTTTAAAATTTTTAGTAACATTGAAAATGATTTTAAAAAAGAAGGTATTGTTTCTTTAATAGATATTAATAAACGTGTAAAAGAAATCTATCCTAAACTTTTCCCAAAACATCTTTCTATTCTTGCTAAAAATCAAGAAGGATTAAAAGAATTATTTAAGTTAGTTTCTATTGCTCATGTTGATTCTTTTAATGCATCGAGAAAATCACCTTTATTATTACTATCAACAATTTTAGAAATGAGAAAAAATAATAATATTCTTCTTGGTTCTGCTTGTAATAATGGATTTCTTTGAGAAGAAATTAATAATGGTCTTGATAAAGAATTTATCTTTAATCTTTACGATTATTATGAAATCTTTCCAAAAGCTGCATATAGTAATTTAGTAGAAAGAAATTATTTTACTGAAGTACAAATAGAAAAAGTAATTAAAGAGATAATTGCCTTAGGAAAAGCTAAAAAGAAATTAGTAATTGTTAGTGGAGATGTGCATTATCCTAGTGAAGAAGACCATCTTTCAAGAACTGTTTACATTCTTAACAAAGGTTTAGGTGGAAGAAGACACCCATTATTTAATTTTGCTAATCAAAGTAATGTTATTTTTCCTGAAGTTCATTTACGTTCTGTTTTACAAATGGAGGAAGAATTTTCTTTTCTTGATAAAAAGTTAAGAGATAAACTAATTATTAAAAATCCTAAAACTCTTAATGATTTAATTGAACCAATTATTCCAATTAAGGATAAACTTTATCCACCAAATATTGAAAATTCACAAGAGAAGTTTTTTGCTATTTTTGATAAAAATTTAAAAGATAAATATGGTGAAGATCCTCATCCAGTAATTAAAGCGAGAATTAAACGTGAATTAGATTCAATTATTGGTAATGGTTATCTAATTATTTATTATCTTTCTTCATTAGCAGTAAGAAAATCACTTGAGGATGGTTATCTTGTTGGTTCAAGAGGATCTGTTGGTTCTTCATTAGTTGCAACTTTAGCAGATATTACAGAGGTAAATCCCTTGCCACCACACTATTATTGTCCAAAATGTAAAAAAATAGAGTTTGATAATAGTGCTCTTACTGGTTATGATTTACCTAAGAAAAAATGTTCTAAATGTAAAGTTGTTATGCAAGGGGAAGGAAATGATATTCCTTTTGAAACCTTTTTAGGATTTAATGGAGATAAAGTTCCTGATATTGATCTTAATTTTTCTGGAGAGTATCAAGGAAAAATTCATGATTATATTAAAGAACTTCTAAGCGAAGAAAAAGTTTTCCGTGCGGGAACTATTTCTACAGTTGCTTCAAAAACTGCTTATGGATATGTAAGGAATTTTTTAGAAGCAACTTCTAATACTACTTTTCAAAAAGCTGATATTGAATATCTTACTTTAAAAGTAGAAGGAACAAAAAGAACTACCGGTCAACATCCAGGTGGATTAATTATTGTTCCTCCAGAAATGGATGTTTATGATTTTACTCCAATAAATTTTCCAGGAAATGATGTAAATTCTGCTTGAAAAACAACTCACTTTGATTTCCATTCAATTCATGATAATCTTTTAAAATTAGATTTTCTTGGTCACTTAGACCCAACAGTTTTAAAAATGCTTGCAGAAATTACTAATGTAGATCCTAAAACTATCTCTCTTGAAGATAAAGATGTTATTTCACTTTTTGCTTCTACAGATAAACTTCAAATTAAATATCCTGAAATCCTTGATGAATCTTTAGGAATTTTAGGAATTCCTGAATTTGGAACTTCTTTTGTTCGTGAACTTGTTAGAGATGCATCTCCTAAAACTTTTTCAGATTTAGTTAAGATTTCAGGACTTTCTCATGGAACTGATGTTTGATTAGGAAATGCTAAGAATCTTATTGTTGAAAAGGTAGCAACTCTTGAAGAGGTAATTAGTGTTCGAGATGATATTATGACTTTTTTAATTAGTAAAGGGTTACCTTCTGGAGAAGCATTTAAAATTATGGAAAGTGTTAGGAAAGGTAAAGGGTTAACTGGTGAATGAGAGAAATTAATGTTAAAACATAACGTTCCTCTTTGATATGTAGATTCATGTAAAAAAATTAAATATATGTTTCCTAAAGCACATGCTACTGCATATGTTATTATGGCTTTCAGAATTGCATGATTTAAAATAAATTATCCTTTACATTATTATGCTGCTTTTTTTACTAAAAGAGATACTGAATTTGATTGAAGCTTTATTTATACAGTAGATGATGCAGGAAAAAGTATTACTAGAGAAATTCATGAGATTTATGATGCTACTATCAGTTTAAGAAATAAAGAAAAACGTACAGATAAAGAAAATGGAGTTCTACAAACACTTGAAATTGTTAATGAATTTTTATCAAGAGGATTTCAATTAGCGCCAATTAACTTAGAAAAATCAACTTCTTTTGATTGAATAGTTGATGAAAAAAATAATCAACTTATTCCTCCCTTTATCATAGTTGATGGTCTTGGTGATGTTGTTGCTAAAAACATTGTTGAGCAACGAACTCTTAAACCATATCTTTCTAAAGAAGATTTTAAAAAACGTTCATCAATCAATAATACTCAATATGGTTTCTTTGAAAGTAATGGAATCCTTGTAGACTTACTATCTGAAGTTAAAACAAAAGATAATAAAATTAAACAAAAATCCTTTAATTTATAATTAAGGAATTAAAAAAAGCAACCATATGGTATGGTTGCTTTTTTTAATAATGAAAGATTAAACTTCATCTTCTTCATCATTTATAAGTTTTTCTACTAGATAGATATAAGCTTTTGAAGGTTTATCAAAATCTTTTAATTTATCAAAGTTTTTTGTTAATAATAATGGTTTTCCTGCATATGCAATAGCAGTAGCATCTTGAACTGAGTTAGTAACTCCATTTTCAAAAGGAATTAAAGCATCAATTGTATTATCATCTCTATTTAATAAAGATAATTTTAATTTAGCATAAACATCTCTATGCAATCTTGATCTTGTGTTTACTTTAACAGGAAGAATTGCTGCTAAATTAATATTTGGATTTCTTTTGATTTTAAAGTCTTGAATAATTTCAATCATTTTTGTAAGTCCTTTTATTGAATAATATTCAAGTTCTAAAGGAATAATTACTTGATTCGTTACTTCAAAAATATTTATTTGAATTAAACTTAATGCTGGTGGTGAATCAATAATTATATAGTCATAATAATCTTCACTTTTAAGAAAATCAACTAAAATTTTTAAACGTTTGCTAATTCTTTTGTGATCTTCTGCTAGAATTTTATATTCAAAGGTAATTAATCCTGAATTTGATGGAAGTATATCAATATGACCTAAATCAGGATTTTCTAATCTTAAAATCTCGATTTCTTTCATAATTACATCAATTTTACCTTGTAAAAGAAGAATTTTCTTTTTAGATTTTTTGGATGGTTTCTTTATTGAAGATAAAAAAACCATTTGATTTTTATATCTTTTTGCAACTTTTATTTTATTTGCAATTAAATCATCAATCGCATCATAAGTATCTTTTATTATTGTTTTATCCAATAATTCTCTATATTCACTTTTTTTATATTTATTAACTAAAAGTTTAAAAACACTATTTTCTAATTCTTCTGCATTTATTCCAAAAGCAGTAGAAATATTTGATTGTGCATCTAAGTCAATAATTAAAACTTTTTTGTTATATTTTTTTGCTAGTATTGAAGCAACAGAAAGTGCTGTAGTTGTTTTAAGAACTCCACCTTTGTTATTGTTTATACTTATTACTCTTGTCATTTTCTCTCTCTTTTTTTACATTTTCTAAAACTAATTTCATTCATTAATTAAATATTTATTATTTATAATAATATTTCTCTTTTTAAGATAAAAAAATTATATCATTTAATATAATCAAAATTAAAATAATTGAGTGTGTTTTATTGAATAAAATAATAATAAAAATTCGTTAAAGTAAAAATTTTAAAGAAAAAGAACGCATTTTTGGATTATTATGTTTTGCGTTCTCTCTATATGTGTTTATTAATTTGTTGTTTGTAGTATGTTTTGTAATAGGAGTTGTTAGTGAAAAAAATCACTAAATCAACACTTTATTATAATTTTGTAGTCTTAAGTTATATTTTTATGTACGTGTGTTTTTAATTTAACGAATTTTGGTTATTATTCATAACCAACATTATTATAACCCTTTTTTTCTTTCTCTACCAAATTTTTTTTCTTTTTATCTAATTTTATAGAAATTGTCCCTTAATATATAACCTTTTTTATAAAAAAATTTTTTTAAAAAAACTATTTTTATCTGTAATTTTATTTATTAATCAATAAAAAGGTAGGTAATTATAAGTTATAATTCTATTAACAAATAAAAAAACTATATTAAATAAAACATTTAAAAGTAAGTAAAGTAAAGTGATTTTGTAAAAGACATTATTTATTGTTTTAAAAAAATAAGTAAATAATAATGCATTAAAAGTTAATTGAATAGAAAATAAAGGATTTTTATGAAATTAAAATATAAATTTAAAGCAGCAAAAATGTACTTTAAGAATAAATTCAAACATAAATAATAATAAGATTTATTTTAATAGTTTTGTTATTTAAATACTTTTTGGAAAGAAAAAATAAAATAAAGAATGAAAACGAAGAAAAAAGATATAAAAATATATATTAATTATTTAGTAGAATGATTGCGAGAATTGTTAATTGTAACTAAAACTAATGGTTTTGTTGTTGGTATAAGTGGCGGAATTGATTCTGCACTAGTAGCAACATTAATTCATAAAGCAACAAGTGAAAATTCTTTAGGAGTGTGAATTGATATTGATTCTTCATCAAAAGCAAAAGAAAATGCTATGAAAGTGATTGATAATCTTGGGATTAATCATCAACAGATAGATTTAAGTGAAATTGCTAAAATGATGAATGACAAAATAATATTAGAAGATTTAAATTATAATGATAAAACTTTAGAACTAGCTTTTGGAAATACAAAATCACGTTTAAGAATGACAACCTTATATCAAATTGCCAAAATAAACAACTATTTAGTTGTAGGTACTTCTAATAAAGATGAAATTTTTGTTGGATACTATACAAAATTTGGTGATGGAAGTGCGGATATTTATCCAATTGCTTCTCTTTCGAAGGAAGAAGTTTATTTATTATCTAAAGAATTAAAAATTCCAGAAGATATAATAAATGCAAAACCATCTGCAGATTTATGAGAAAATCAAAATGATGAAGATGAGCTTGGAGTTACATATCAAGAAATCTCTGCTTTTCAAAGAGGAGAGTGTCTTGAACAAAACAAAGAAAAATTAATAGAGAGGTATCATCTTAATTCAGCACATAAACGTAATAAAATTGTTAAACCGTTGGAATGAGATTAATTATGAAAGAAAAACAATTCATTGATGAAGCATGAATAAATATTGAATCAGGTAGAGGTGGAGATGGTTTACAAACTTTCCACAAGGAGAAAAATCTTTCAAGAGGTGGCCCTAGTGGAGGAAATGGAGGAAATGGAGGTTCCATTTACTTTATTGGTGACAGTGGTGAAAATACTTTGCTTGATTTTAAAAGCAATCGTGTTTTCAAAGCAAAACCTGGAATTAGAGGTGGATCAAATAACTGTACTGGCGCTAATGGAGAAGATCTTTATATTAAAACACCTTTAGGAACACAATTTTTTGATGAAGAAGGAAATTATTTATTTGAAATTTTAAGACATGAACAAAGTATTCTTGCTTTAAAAGGTGGAAAAGGTGGGAGAGGTAATTCTTCTTTTAAATCTTCTAAAAATCCTTCTCCAGAATTATATGAAAATGGAGAATTGGGAGGAGTTTTAAAGTTAAAATTAAATTTAAAAGTTCTTGCTGATGTTGGTTTACTTGGTTTTCCGAATTCAGGAAAATCAACTTTCATCTCTGTTGTTTCTAATGCTAAACCAAAAATAGGATCATATCCCTTTACTACCTTAGTTCCTAAACTTGGTTTAGTAAAACATAATAATTATAAATTTGTAGTTAGTGATCTTCCTGGACTAATCGAAGATGCAAGTGAAAACAAAGGAATGGGAATTCAATTTTTAAAACATTTAGAACGTACAAAAATTATTCTCCATTTAATTGACATTAGTGAGTTAGAAAAAGTAAAAGAAAAATATTTAATTTTAAGAAATGAATTAAAGAAATTCTCTGAAGAATTAAGTGAAAAAAAAGAAATCATCGTTCTTACTAAAAGTGATTTAGTTGAAGGATTTGATGAAGAGATTGAAGCGATTATTGCTGAACTTAAGCCATTAAATCCAAATATTGTTCTCTTTTCTTCTCTTACTAAAGAGAATATGACTATTTTATTAAATGATGTAGTAGAAACACTAATTGCTTCTAAAGATGAAATTGATGAAGTTGAATTAAGAACAGATGTTATTTTTAAATATATTAAAGAAACAAATAATGATGATTTAGCTTTTGAAATTGAACATCCAAATACAAGAGAATGAATTGTTTCTGGAAAATATGTTCAATATTGAGGGAATCGTATTCCAATGCAAAATACAGAAAACTTTTGAAGACTATATAATAAACTTCAATCTAAAGGAATAATTGATGCTCTTTTAGAACGTGGTCTTAGTCAAGGTGATTGAATTAGAATTAAAGATACTAGTTTTGAACTTCAATACTTTGATGATGAAGATTAATTTTATTAATATTAAAAAATACAATCATTTCATATAAAATGATTGTATTTTTTAGTAAATGTAAAAACACTACAAAAAAACTTATATTTATTTTATTGTTTTAAAGAAAGCAAAATGATTAACTATATAATAATTGTTATTATTTATTTTCTTTATTACTTTCTAAAAATTTTAAAGAATGATATAAAACATTTTAAGTTTATTTGTGTATAATTTTAGTAGTTTTCTTTTGTTTAAAAAAACAATCGAAAACAACTCGGTCATCTATAAATTTATGATTGTAAAATAGCTATTTTTAGCGAAGATTTCCAGAAAGTTTTTTAAAACTTATGGTTTTTAGGGGTAAAACATAGTCAAAAAAGTAAAGAAATAAAAAACTTTTTTGCAAAACACCCTTCTAAAACCCTTATTTTAAAGGATTTTAGAGCTTTTTTTCTGTTAATGGTTTCATTTCAGTCACAAATGTTAATAGATTCAGACTTATATTTTCAATTGAATTAGGAAGATTTTGTGTTTCATTTCAGTCACAAATGTTAATAGATTCAGACAATCGGTTCTCAATACTCATTAACTTTCATGTTTCATTTCAGTCACAAATGTTAATAGATTCAGACCAAACAAGCGGATACAATTGAAAAAACAGAGTTTCATTTCAGTCACAAATGTTAATAGATTCAGACACAAAGTTGTATCCTCCCTTTCTTATAAGTGTTTCATTTCAGTCACAAATGTTAATAGATTCAGACGATAATTCCGCAACTTTCAAATCAGGTGAAGTTTCATTTCAGTCACAAATGTTAATAGATTCAGACTTTACATTCCTAATTGTTGTTTTGAAACTTGTTTCATTTCAGTCACAAATGTTAATAGATTCAGACAGTAAGTCTCTTTTTACATTTCATAAAATCGTTTCATTTCAGTCACAAATGTTAATAGATTCAGACATTAGATCAGTATCTGTTTCGTCGTGTTCTGTTTCATTTCAGTCACAAATGTTAATAGATTCAGACAACGTATTCGCTGCAATAATAAAAATTATTGTTTCATTTCAGTCACAAATGTTAATAGATTCAGACTTAAATTCTTCAACTTCCGTTTTTGCTGATGTTTCATTTCAGTCACAAATGTTAATAGATTCAGACAAAATTCTTTTTTTTCTTCTTCTGTTTTTTGTTTCATTTCAGTCACAAATGTTAATAGATTCAGACAACATTACTATTTAATGCTCTTTCATAATTGTTTCATTTCAGTCACAAATGTTAATAGATTCAGACGTTTTTTTCGCTTAATTTATTTTGTAAAAAGTTTCATTTCAGTCACAAATGTTAATAGATTCAGACTTCACCTTCCTCGGAAAGATATATAGCAACGTTTCATTTCAGTCACAAATGTTAATAGATTCAGACATAGTTTGCTGATACTCTACCTGCTACTACGTTTCATTTCAGTCACAAATGTTAATAGATTTTGACTTCCTTATAATCTTTAATATTATTATTTTCAGATTTATTGCAGCAATGAATATTTATTAAATCAAAAAAAGAATCAAATTTTATTCAATTGATAAGTAGAAAAGGAAATTCACTTAGACATCGTCCAATTAAATATTTCTTTTCCATTTTAAAACAAGAATATTTAAAAGATTTCAAATTAACTTAAAATATCTGATTTCTGTATAGTGTAGAAATCAGATATTTTAAGTTAATTTAATTGTCAACTTTTTTACTATAACAGTTTAATTTTTTAAGTATTTATTAAAATCATAATATTATAAATATTTGTAGATGATCATAATTGGTATATATCTTAATTTTATAAAAAAACAAATTGTATATAATACTATTAGTTTTCTTATTAAAAGTAATTAAGATATTTAAGGAAACTAATATGTCATCTAATTTATGATTATGAAAATACTGTTTTATAAGTAATTTTCAAAAAGTTTTTTAAAACATATGGTTTTTAAAAAAGAAAGATATCTAAAAAGAATTAAAACTTATTTTAAGATTTTTTTAGAGATTTTTTCTTGTAAAATGGTACATTTGTTTTCATAAATAATAGAGGAATGCGACAACAGTATTTTTCAGTAAACTAAAGAGAGTTTAATGGTTAGCTAAAAATATTAATTAAATTAAGATATTTTTTGATATAGTTTTCCATTATAAATAGTTCATTGCAATTATATTGATAGATATATAGATATAGTAAAAATACTACCAATAGTAGTATTTTTTTATTTTATTTTTTGAAATTTAAGATTTTTATTAATTAACAAATAATTGAATTTCTGTTGTTTTTGTTTTCCTTTTATTAGTAACTAATATCATTATTAAAATAATAAAGATAATCATCATTAGAATAAAAATAAGTAAATATAATCAATAAATGCTATTTTTGTTTTCAATAGTAAAAGTTTGTTCAATACTATTACTAATACCTGTTTTACCATCTGAATTTTCTCAAGAAGCATTTAGTGATCAACCTTGTTCTCCACTTCTTGAATCATAATTAACAATTACTTCTCCTGAAAGAATTTCTCTTTCAGAAAGTTTATAAATTTTTTCACTTTTGATATTATCATAAACGAAAACATCTTTAATGATGTAACTTGGATCATCAATATTAAAAGAAAAAGTTATTTGACTTCTATCTATTTTTTCGATATTAAAATTATTAATTGTAGGAATAATATCATAATCATAAGGAATAGTAAAGTTAATATCATTAGAACTTTTAATTTCTCCACTAGAAAAATCAGGATCTAATCATGTTCCTCTTAATTCTAAATTATATTCTTCTCCCATAATTAAATTATCTAACCTTATTGAATCACTTGTCAATGATAAATCTGTTTTAAAAACAGATTTATCACTAAGATTATAGAGATAAACATTTTTTAAAGTACTATCAGTATCAGTAATAGTTCAATTTATAGTTACCCCGTTAGAATCAAGTTCTTGATAAGAAAAACTATCAATTGTAGGAATTGCTAATTCATTATCATCATATATTTCTTTTTGATAAAGAGAAACTATATTCTCATTATTTTCATTTAATTTATCGTTTAAAAATTTCCAGGGAAAATTGAAAGTAACCACTAACAATAGTATAAAAAATCCTAAACTAAAACTTTTTTTAATTAATTTCATTTTAGAAACCACCTTATTATTATTAAATAATTAAAATAAAACCAAATATTTTTATTATTTTTAATTATATCCTAAGCAAAGTCTTTTATAATTAAAATAATTTTAAAAAACCATTACTAATATTTACATTAAATGTAAATATTAGTAATGGTTTATAATGGTTTATTTTTTAGTTTATTTAATTAACTTCCTAAGTTTGTATAAACATTTTGAACATCATCATCATCTTCAAGTTTGTCAATTAGTTTATTAATTTTGTTTTCTAATTCTTCACTTCAAGGAATTTCAGTAATTGCAATTTTATCTACTTCAAATTTAATGAATTCATCAATACCATTTGTTTTTAATTCTTCCCCAATAGATATTAATTTATTAGGTTCCACTTTTAGGATGATTATATCTTCTTCTTCATCAAGTTCGTTTAAATCAAGCCCAAAAAGCATTTCTTCATATTTTTCTAATGGAAATTTTTCTTGATCAATAATAATAATTCCACTATCTTTAAATAAATAATTTACTGATCCACTAGTACCAAGGTTTCCACCACTTTTTGTAAAGATACTTTTAATTGAAGCAACAGTTCTATTAATGTTATCTGTAAGCGTTTCAACAAGAATAGCAACACCGCTAGGACCATATCCTTCATATAATACTTCATTATAGTTTGCACTATTTTTTTCATCTTTTTCTAATAATTTTTTTAAATTTGCATTAGGGATATTTTGAGCTTTTGCTTTTTCAATTAATAATCTTAATCTTGGATTTGTATCAGGATTATTTCCTCCGTTTTTAATTGCTACAAGAATTTCTTTAGAAATTTTTTGAAATATTTTTGATCTTTTTGAATCTTGTGCTGCTTTTTTATGCTTAATGTTAGCTCATTTTGAATGTCCTGCCATTTATTTGCTCCTTTTTTTTAATTATTTTAATATAAACAACTAATTAGTTTTATTTTATATGATTAATACTATTTTAGCATATGAATTAATAGTTAAAAGCATATAATTAAAATAATGTTAGTATTAGAAAAAAAATCAGATATTTTAAAAAAACCTAAAACCTATCAACTTGTTGTTGATGGAGAAAAAGTTATCATGACTGTTACAAGAATAAAAACCCTTACTTCAATTTATTTAAATTTATTTAAAACTCAGGAGTTATTTCCACATGAAGGATTTTTTATTCATAAATGTCATACTTTTTCTTCATTTTTTTTTAAACAAGAGTTAGACCTATTATTTGTTGATAAAGATGGTTTTATAATTAAATATTATGAAAATTTTAAACCTAATACTATTACTAAAACTCATAAAGATACTTATTTTTTATATATTTTTACTCCTAATTTTTTAAAAACTTTAAAAATAGAACTTGATAAAACTACACAAATAAGTCATATAAAATTAAGTAAAAAACAAGCAAAAAAACTTCCTAGGGTAACAAGCTTTTCAAAAATAGTTGATTAACATTTTATCTTAATTTTTCTTTATTTAAAAAGATTAGTCCTACCCTTGACAACATTTCCTAATAAAAAATAAGGTATAATTATAATAATAGATTTTACATATTATAATTTTTAAAAAAAGGAATATTACATGAAAATACAAAAACTTAATAAAAAAATTGTTTTTGATTTAATTAAAAAAATAAATGTTCTTAATGAACACGAAGAAATAAGTAGTGATTTATTTTTAAATCTAATTTTTTACTATTTTTTATCTTCTAAACAAATTTCATTTATTTTTCAAGTATTAAAATTAAATCCAAAAACAATAAAACCAAATGAAGGTTTTTTGAATCAGATTAAAAATCTTAAAGAATATGATTCTACAAAATTTAATTTTATCGAAGAAAAAACAAGAGAGGAAATTGATTACTTTTTAGATTTTGATCTTTTACATATTACATTTAATTCACCAAATATGGATGTAATGAGTGCAAGAGAAAAATTAAATGATGTTTTAATACAATTAAATGATATTGTTGATTTTGAAAACAATGAAAACTATTTTTTATTAGTAAAAGAATTAAATAATTTAAGTGATAAAGTTATTAAAGAAATTATTTGTTTTTTTCAAGAAAAAGATGGTAGTCTTGTAGAAGAAGTTTATACTTATCTTCAAGAAGAAACTGATAAAAATAATGAAGAGGTAATGAAAGAAATTTATTTTGATTTATTTAACTTTTTAACTATGAATTCTAGTTTAAAAGTTCTTTTTAATGATTTAAATTACATTCCAACATTTATGACTAAAATTATCTCTAATCTTATTAAACAAAAAAAAGAACAAAATCCAGAAGAAACTTTAAATGAAACATTAAAGTTAATTAACTTTTATGATGTCAATATTATAAAAGAGTTTGATGAAGTCTTTCAAGAAGAAACTAAGTTTTTCGTTGATGAACATAATTTATCAGAAATTGAATATAACTTAGTATTATTTAGTACCTTCTTTTCACAAAAATTATTTAATAGGGTTGATACTATTGAAAAATCATCAACACCAAAAAATATTGTAGTTAATCGTTCTTTTCAAGAACCTATTTTTGAATATAGAGAATGAATTGATAATTTTAAAAATTTAAATTATGATAGTGAAACCTTGCCAACAAAAATGTATGGTGGATATTATCAAATTTTAAATACATTAGAAAATCTTGATGAAGGTGGATATGGTTTTGTTTTTATTGAAACATCATTACTAAATAAAAAAGGAACTGCAAAAAAAATTAAACATTATTTAATGGAAAACAATTATCTTGATTCTATTATTACTTTCACTTCCTCAATTGTTCCTTCTTGACCTTCAAAAATATCTTTAGTTATTTTAAAAAATAATTCAAATCTTTTTGTAGAAGAAGATTTTGAAACAAAAGAAATTTTAATGATAAATGCAATCCTTGATTATAAAAAGAACAAGGATTTAAGAATAAAATTTTTAGATGAAGTTCATATCAACGACATTACTAAAATTATTTCTCAAAGAAAAGATTTTGAAAAGTTATCTAAAAAAATAACAGTTGAAACGATCATTGAAAATGATTATAATTTATCTCCAGAGCAATATATTTTAAATAAAAATACCCCTAAAAAGGAATTATCTGTTAAAAAAATGTTAGAAGAATTACGTAAAGAAAATGAACAAATGAATACATTAGAAAGAAAACTAAATAATAAATAATTTATTTTTTTCAAAAAAAAGATATAATTTAAATATAAGGAAATTATTTTTTAAAAAAAGAGGTTTTACGGTGGTCCTAAAAACAAAAGAAATATTGTTTTAAATTCAATTAAAACTTCTTTTTTCTTTTTGTAATATGAATTTGGTAGTAATTTATTTTACGACAATTTCATTAGGAAAAAACTATTTCTTTTATTAGAAGTTTTTTATTTATAGCTTCTTATATAAAAGAAAAAATTAAATTAACTTTGAAATAAAATTAGTTTTATATAAAACTATGTTTAATTGTTTTATTGTTCTGGTTTTTTTAAAAATCAACTAGTTAAACATTAACAATATTATTGTTTCTTTTTTAATTGATTTATTAAGAAATATTGTTATATTAGCAAACAAATATTGGTTTTTTTAATTGTTATATAACAATTCCTTGGTTTATTTAAAACATTAATAAAATGTTTTATATTATTTTAATTTTAAGATCTGTAAATTTATTTTTATAGATTATTATTTGGTAAAAAAAAGCAACTTTTATGAAGTTGCTTTTTTTAGTTTTTTGATGCTTTTATTCTTTTAAGGCGTTTCTTTTCAGCAAATTCTGGATTAAAGTTTATTTCATTAGAAATTACTTCGCTACCATAAAGAATTGAAAGTACTCTTGCAATCTTTAATTCATTTTCATAAGAAGCGTTGTATTTAGTGGAATAATTAATTTCACTTCTTTTCTCACTAAGATAATTTTTCCCTTCTTTACTATAAGCTAAAACTCTTCATTGATTATATGTAGTTTCTTTTATGTTTAAAGAAAATTTAATGGTTTCTCTTTTTAAATTCGATTTAGTAAAGTTTTTAGAAGAAATACTCGATAGTTCTTTTTCTTCATTTGAAATCTTATTTTTTAAGAAATTCATTTGTTTGTTTAAATTATCTTTAGTAAAAAGATCGTATTTGTAAAAGATTTCAAATTCATCATTATTAATTGGAACAATGTTTTCTTGATATAGTCATCGATTAGGAATCAATTCACTTATATCAATATTTTGTTTCATTGCATTTCTTATTTGAAAAGCAGTTTTAAAATTTTCATTATTAATTCTTTTAATTGTTTCAAATTGAATTTTTGGATTTATTTTTTTACCTTCAATTAAATAAGATAATCCTAAAATATCATTTGATTTAAAATCGATTCTTGCTAATTTTTCTAGTGTTTTTGGCATTGAATAATTTTTTTTTCATTCTTCTTTGTAGGTTTCATCTTCAATGTTATTGATTCTATCTGCAGTATCAGAAAGATTTCCTATATCATTACTTTCGGATCCAAAAATAATTTTTTCTACAAAAAAATCATTTAAAATTTCAATTGCTTTACTTGCATAGATATTAGCATTATTTAAAACATAAAAAGAAGGAATTTCAATAACGATATCAACATTATTGTTAATTGCTTCAATTGCACGATCAAATTTTGAAATGCAAGCGTACTCTCCTCTTTGAACAACATTACCGCTCATAGCAGCAATGATGATGGAATCTGGATATTCAGTTTTTATTTTATTAATATGTTGAATGTGACCATTATGTAAAGGGTTATATTCAACTATTATTCCTATAATTCTTTTCATTAATACAATTTTATCACAATAAGAAAAAGAACCTTTTTTAATAATAAAAAAGGTTCTTTTTT